>CANPDS010000030.1 GCA_947573015.1 uncultured Muribaculum sp. | reverse complement strand
GTTACGGCAATCATGAACGTTTGCAGCAGATAAGCTATGAAGTGGAGCCACTCGAAGCCATCCGTCTGTGAAGTGAGATACATTATCACTCTTCCTGCTACTACAAGGGCCGCCACTGTATAGCTCATTCGTGTGATAAGCGTTCCAAGGCGGTCGAGTTGCTCGTTAAGTGGAGTTTTTACCGAATTGTCGATCTGCGATGCCACAAACACACGCCCATTCTCGGTTGCGTCGCCCACGGCTTCCACACGCATAATCCCATGTCCTTCCATTACCTTGGTGCCGCGCATCACATGGTCGGTGGGAAAGGTCGCCTCCTTGTCGGCCTGAGACGGATCTATGCTCTTATGAGCCACAGGTTCGCCGGTAAGGGTTGATTCGTCCACATTCAGCGATATGGCTTCAAGAAGAATGCCGTCGGCCGGTATCTCTTCTCCGGTGTTGATAATGACGATATCGCCTACCACTACCTCTTTCTTGGGTACTGAGGTGGCTATACCGTTGCGTATCACCTGCACCGGCTCATCATCATTCACTTGATTGAGGAGTGCGAATTCCCGGTTGGCTTGTACCTCAAAGGCAAATGCCAGTCCGGTGGCGAGCAATATGGCTATGAATATGCCTGTTGGCTCGAAAAATACACCGGCACTTTCGCCAAGCACTCTATATTCATATATAGATATGCCTACTGACAATACCCCGGCCACACATAATATGATTATGAGCGGATCTCTGAACTTGTCAAGAAACTGACGCCATAGTGGTGTGGGACGCGGTGGCGTCAGGATATTGACACCATATTTCCTGCGGCTCTCGGCTACCTCTTTGTCGCTAAGGCCGCTGTAATGTGGCTGAATCATAGGTGATGACGTTAAAGTGCTTGATCGCACCGTATGAACTAAAGGTTGTTTATCAGGCTATTTTGCATCCTGATTGAGGATGGAGCGTGTCGATTCGAGAATAGGCAGATTGGTTTCTGTAGGAACGTAGATCACTGTCTTGTTGCTGAGGTCCGATTGCTGGCGCACCCACAGATACTGTATGTAGGTCGGTGTGATCGAACCGTTCTCGATGCGTATGGCTTCTGCAGCACCTTTGGCACGTTCGATCTCGGCCTGCGCATTGAGTTTCTCAGCCTCAAGATTGGCGCGGGCTTCCTCGATCTTGATCTTGCGGTTCTGCTCTGCTTTGGCAAACTCTGCCTTGCCGGCCATCTCCTGCTGCCATACATTATACCATGGTACCATGAAGAGCATGGCTACTATGAATACTGCGATGCATACGAGGGCTATTACCGCTTTCTTTACTATACCTGGAGGAAGCTGGGGCTGATTCTGGGTGTACATAGTGTATGGGTATTTTTTGATATTAATATTGCAAAAGTATGCAATTTTATAGATTCATCAGCTATCTACGTGGTGCGTTTTGCGCATTTTTTACTGAAATGCTTGACATCGCCTTTTTAATATATTAATTTTGTAGTGAATTTCCGTACGATGCCGGAAATGTTCTCTTATGAAACGACAGGCCCGTAAAGGTATTTCTATATTTACATCGCAGCTCACAGCCACATTGAGTGTGGCCATGGTGCTTGTGTTGCTCGGTATGATCGCCATGCTGGGCATTGCTGCACACAATGTGTCGGATAATATACGTAGCAGCGTTGGATTCGATGTTGTGCTTGCCGACAGCGTCACCACTCAGCAGGTCAATTCCCTTAAGCGCACGTTCATGTCGGCCAGTTATGCCGCCGGAGTGACTTTCATGTCGAGCGATGACGCTATGGAACAGTGGCGCCGCGATACCGGTGAGGATCTTATTGAGGTGCTTGGCGTAAATCCGTTCAACAGCGAGATTGAGGTAAAGGTGAGGCCGGAATACGCCTCGTCCGACTCTCTCGCGAAGATTACTGCGCCGATATGTAAGATGGACGGCGTTAAGCAGGTGACAGTCAATTCACGTATGATCGACGATATAAACCGCAACCTGAATGCGGTATTTATGGTGCTCGGTATCGTGGCTGTTGTTCTATTGGTAATCTCTTTGGCCCTGATCAACAATACGGTGCATCTCGACATATATTCACGTCGATTCCTTATACATACGATGACACTCGTGGGCGCTACCGGCGCATTCATACGCAAGCCTTTTCTGATAAGCAATCTTATCAGCGGACTTATCGCTGCCGTCATAGCCGATCTGATACTTTGCGGTGGAATGTGGGCGCTTGTTTCCGGCGATCCGCTGTTTTCCTGGGTAGTGCCTTGGTCGCAGGCGGCGTGGGTGCTCGGCGGTGTGGTGCTTACGGGCATGCTGATATGCTTACTGGCATCGCTATTTTCCACAACCCGCTATCTGCGGGCATCTTATGATGATATGTTTAAATAAATCTCCTCACTTTTCCGATAGATACTTATGGTAAAAAAGAACAGTACATTTCAGTCTGCCTCCGATCCTCAGTCGGCATTGGAGCGCGAACTGCCATCTCAGTTTCCTCTGACACGCACCAACTTCATACTGATGATAGTGGCCGGTGTGATGATTGTGCTCGGTTTCTGCCTGATGCTCGGCGGCAGCACCACAACCGAGGCATTCAATCCTGATATATTTTCCACTCGCCGTATTGTGGTAGGTCCTACTATCGCATTTCTTGGTTTTGTGGCCATGGCTGCAGCCATTGTGTGGCGTCCAAAATCGAAGGTTGGTGCCGATGGAAAATGACATGTGGGTAATTACCGCATGATTCATGCTTTTCTCTATTGAAATTTATTAATCAAAATCAAGGATTATACTATAATTTAACCTATGGATTGGCTTGACGCACTTATTCTTGGTATAGTGCAGGGACTGTCTGAATACCTGCCTATAAGCAGCAGCGGACATCTTGAGATTTTTAAGCAGGTGCTGGGCTTGGAGCTTGACCCCGACGCATCATTGGAGTTCAGTGTGATGCTCCACGTGGCCACCGTATTAAGCACGATTGTGGTGCTGTGGCGCGAATTTTATCCACTGTGTCTGTCATTCTTCACTATTAAGCGCGACTACAACTTCTACTATGTGTGCAAGATATTGTTGTCATGTGTCCCGGTAGCTGTTGTCGGATTCTGTTTCAAGGATTTTGTGGAATCTTTCTTTGGAGGGAATCTTTTTGTGGTCGGCGTGTGTCTCTGTGTCACTGCCTTGCTGCTCTGTTTTGCATATTATTTCCGCACACGTCCGGCATTGCTCGGACATGCTCCACAAGGGCGTGATATCACTTGGGTCGACGCGTTTGTGATCGGATGTGCACAGGCCGTTGCCGTGCTTCCTGGTCTGAGCCGTTCAGGCACAACTATCGCTACCGGTATACTCCTCGGAGATAACCGCGAGAAGATTGCTTCATTTTCCTTCCTCATGGTTATCATCCCGATTCTTGGCGAAGGATTGCTCGATATGAAGAAGATGTTGGTTCCGGCTGCCGATGCTGTCGCGCAGACTGCCGGAGCTGATATCTCGTTGACATCAATTCTCATCGGATTTCTTGCTGCTTTTCTTGTTGGCTGTGCTGCCTGCAAGTGGATGCTTGCTATTGTGAAGAAGGGCAAACTTGTGTGGTTCGCACTGTATTGCCTCGTGATGGGTATTCTATGTATGTGCTGGTAATGACTCTTCTTGCTCTCGTATGAATTTTATAAAAGGAGAAGTACTATATATAGACAAGCCCCACGGCTGGACATCATTTGATGCCGTAAAACGTTTGCGTAGCACTCTGCTGCGCCGCATGAAGCTAAAGAAACTGAAGGTGGGGCATGCGGGCACACTCGATCCTCTTGCCACAGGCGTGATGCTTGTGTGTACAGGTCGTGCCACGAAGCTTATCGATACCCTTCAGGCCCATGTAAAGGAATATGTGGCTACCATAGCGCTCGGAGCTACCACCCCTTCGTTTGATCTTGAGACAGAGATTGACGCCACATATCCTACGGATCATATTACCCGGCAGCTCGTTGAGGAGACGCTTGCCAAATTTGTCGGAATGATCGAGCAGGTGCCGCCGGCGTTTTCTGCTTGCAAGATTGACGGTCAGCGTGCCTACAGCATGGCACGCCGGGGCGAGGAGGTGGTGATAAAGCCTAAGCTCCTTGTGATTGATGAGATAGAGCTGCTGGAATATAGCCCGGAGAGTATCACTGTGAGAGTGGTATGCAGCAAGGGCACATATATCAGGGCGCTTGCACGCGATATCGGGCAGGCTCTCGGTAGCGGCGGTCATCTTACTGCGTTGCGACGCACTCGCGTCGGCGACGTTCCCGTCGAGAAATGTCTGACAATAGCAGATGCGGTCGAGATGCTTAAGAATGTCGAGATCGAAACCGACGACGACCCCTCAGCAACGCAAGACAAAAAAGATTGTTAACAATTCCAATACATTACAAAGGTAATTTCTAAGTAACTAATTTTCTCTCACCCCATAAACATGAAGCTGTCACAATTCAAATTCAAGTTTCCCGAAGAACTCATTGCCACCGAACCGACTCCCGTACGCGACGAAGCGCGCATGATGGTGGTACACAAATCAACTGGCGAGATCGAACATCGCATTTTCAAGGAGATTATCAACTATTTCGACGAAGGAGACATAATGGTGTTCAACGACACCAAGGTGTTCCCCGCAAAACTTATTGGAAATAAGGAGAAGACCGGTGCGAAGATTGAAGTATTCCTCCTGCGTGAGCTAAACGAAGAGCATAAATTATGGGATGTGCTTGTAGAGCCTGCACGCAAGATCCGTATCGGAAACAAACTCTACTTTGGCGACGACGAATCGATGGTGGCTGAAGTGATCGACAATACCACCTCACGTGGCCGCACACTCCGCTTCCTTTACGATGGACCTCATCAGGAGTTCAAGGAAGCTCTGTATAAACTTGGCATGACCCCGCTCCCTCCATATATCGAACGTGAGTCGGAACTCTCCGATGCTGAGAACTATCAATGTATCTTTGCTGCCAAGGAAGGTGCTGTGGTGGCACCGGCCGCAGGGCTGCATTTCAGCCGTGAACTTCTCAAACGTCTGGAAATAAAGGGCGTGAAGGATGCATACCTCACGTTGCACTCTGGCCTCGGTAATTTCCGCGAGATCGATGTTGAAGATCTTACAAAGCATCGTATGGATTCCGAGGATATGGTTGTGACGCAGGAACTGGTTGATATCGTTAATGCTGCCAAGGATGAAAACCGTCAGGTATGTGCTGTCGGTACTTCTGTGCTTCGTGGCATAGAGAGTGCTGTCAGCATGGGTGGACATATGAAGACATATTCCGGATGGACCAACAAATTCATCTTCCCGCCCTACGACTTTACTGTCGCCACTGCCATGGTGAGCAACTTCCATCTCCCTTACTCTACTATGCTCATGATGGTATGTGCATTTGGTGGTTACGACCTTGTGATGCGCGCTTATGAAGAAGCTATCAGCGAGAAGTATCGTTTCGGAGCCTACGGCGATGCAATGCTCATAGTTGAGTAATCTCTATTTATAACGGTCTGTTTCAACCGTATTTAACGTATATGCTTGAGGCATGCGATATCATATATCGCATGCCTCAAATGTTCTTCTCACTTCGTATCTTTGCTTATCTTCGGCAATATTTCTTTTTCGAAGATCTCGCGTGAGAATATCCGGTAATGGAAATGATATGTATCGTTGTAAACCTTGCTGTGATGCACGGCAAAATCTCCATCGGCAAGCTTGTGGGCTATCATCTCACGGTCGGAAACTTCATTTCTGAAAGTTGCGCCATGTGATGTGAGCACACTGTCAATACGTGACCATGCGCTACGCCATTCAGTATCTGTGGGTGGCACTATCCCTTCGATACTTCGGGCAAACGCATCGAAATAAGTATCAAACGTAACATCCCCATCCCTTATCACCGACATATTTACCCTTACAAAATTGCCGTTGGCACCGGTCGGCTCGAAAATCGGACCTTCCCAGGCTACCGTCGTGTCCGACATCTCTTCAAGCAGATATGCACGGCTGTGGTTTTTGTCGGCCAGTATATGCCCCGGACCGTAATAGTCCTGAAAAAAGTTTTTGTACACATCAGCAAGTTGCGAGGCCGGGTAAGTATCGAGCTGATACTCTATAGCTCGTGTTATCTTGGCAGTGTCTGGCATTTCGAACGCCGGTGTAGCCGCATGGCCGCCAACCCATGCGCCAAATATTACTGGTATAGCGAGGAGTCTTTTTATTCGCATGGATTTTTCGATATTGAGATGATATAATTGTCGGCATTCGACTCGACCACATGCGCGTCCAGGCCATTGAGCCTGAACCATGCCGCGAGCTCTTCGGCTGGTGGCAGACAGTCGCTTTCCGAGTGTTTCTCGCGGTGTACGGAGTTGATGAAATGCTCATCGGTAGGGAACGCTACTGTTATATGCCCACCATCGGCAAGATTCACCCCACGCATCCATTTCATTGTGTCGATCGGGGTGTGGAGATGTGGGTATACGCAGTATAGAATTATATGGTCAAACTCTCCGGCGATCGTCTCGGTCTCAAAGTCCATGCATATGAAGTCCGGTTTGGGACAGAGTCCGGAGCATTTGTCGATGGCCCGGTCGAGCATGCCGCGCGAGTAATCTACCGCTGTGATTTTTCCATCTTTACCGGTCATGGCGGCTATCTCTGGGAGGAGCACACCGGTGCCGGTGCCCAGATCAAGCACACGGTCTCCTTTTTTTATACCTATCCGCGATAGCACATGGCGCACATGCTCTGGAGTGGAAAGCACCTCGTTGGCGTCCCAGGTAGGTGCGAGTTTATCGAAAAATTCTCTTTCGTCCATATATTATGTTATGTCGTATTTGATTGTCAGTTTTTTATAAAGTTAAGCTCATCTACTTAAACATTGTTAACGTAAAATTGTTTAAAAGGAGTGTGAATGGTTAAATTTGTATATCGAATCCATTCATGGGCAAATATGCCACATTATTTATCGTTAATCCAAATTCAAGTACGACGTAGCATGAACAAAACTATTTTATGCACTCTTGCAGCCTCTCTTCCTGCTATCTCAGCCGTTGCCTCAGAGGTTACGCTTGCCGATACTCTCGACAATGTTGTTGTGTCAGCTCCTTATAAGACTGCTGTAGAACTGACGCCGCTTACCGTCACTACCGTTACTGCCGCCACAATAGAGAAGAGCACGGAATCATCATTGCTCCCGGTTCTTCAGAATCAGGTGCCGGGACTTTTTGTCAGCGAACGTGGTTTCGCCGGATATGGTGTGTCGGGTGGCGCTGCCGGATCGGTATCTATACGTGGTGTAGGGCAGGGCAACAAAGTGCTCTTCATGATTGATGGACAGCCACAATGGGCTGGGGTATTCGGTCATGCTTTGTCCGATACATACGTAGCCAATGGTGTGGAGCGTGTGGAGGTTGTTAGGGGGCCGTCATCCCTCCTGTATGGATCGAACGCAATGGGTGGCTCCGTAAACATCATCACCCGCAAAGCCACGGAGCAAGGTGTGTCTGGACGTGGACAGGCTATGTTCGGTTCGTTCAACACTCAGAAATTCCGTGCCGGTGTTTCATATCGCAAGGGGCGTTTCGGTGCCACTGCATCCGGACAGCTCGATCGCAGCAATGGCAATCGCAAGGGGAGCGAGTTCTGGCTTGCCAACGAATATCTGCAACTCTACTATACGGCCAACGAAAATTGGCAGATCGGTTCAAATGTGACCATGACACAGACCAAAGCTAATAATCCAGGCACATTGCAGGAACCGCTTGAGAGCATGTGGACCGATATATTCCGTGGTACGGCATCGCTCTATGTCCACGACAACTATGGCATAGCGCAGGGTGGCATGCAGGCTTATATCAGCTGGGGTGCGCATAGTGTGGACGATGGATGGACTCCGGGCGACACTCCTACCGATTATCTATTCCATTCCCACGACTACAATATGGGTATCACTGCATTCCAGACCGTACGTCCATGGGAAGGAAATGATCTTTCTGCCGGTATCGACTTCGTGCATTGGGGTGGTAGCACATGGAATTCGCCTAAGGACAATCCCGGATACCGCGATGGTAAATTTAAGGAATATGAGAATGAGGTGGCTGGATACGTTATGATGCAGCAAGGACTGTTTGACAATCTTCTTGATCTCAATGCCGGACTTCGTCTACAGCACTCATCGCAGTATGGCAATGTGCTTGTGCCGCAGGCTGGAGTTATTGTGCGCCCTCTTGAAGGTTCTTCACTGAAATTCTCATGGGGCAAAGGTTTCCGTGCGCCTAACCTCCGTGAACTGTATCTTTACCCTCCCCACAACCCCGATCTACGACCCGAACGCCTTTGGAACTACGAGGTCGAGCTGCGTCAGAAAGCATTCGGCAATCGTCTTGACATGGGTGTGAGCTTCTACTTCATTGATGGCAAGGACATGATCCAGACACAAATGGTCGACGGACGTCCGCGCAATATGAATGTGGGACGATTCATCAACAAGGGTTTTGAGGTTGATGCGTCATTTATCGTAAACAAGCAGATAAATGTGATGGCCAACTACAGCTATCTCCACACAGATGCCGCTGTGCTCTACGCACCTAAAAACAAACTGTTCGCGCAGGTAAATTATAATCCCGGTCAGTGGGGTGTTACAGGCGAGGTAGTGAGTGTATGGGGACTCCTTACCGGTGGCCCGCAGAAGAGCGATTATGCTATGGTAAACCTCAAGGGTTCCTATACGCTTGATCATGCCGATGGCCCAGTGACCTTGTTCCTGAAACTTGATAATATCAACAACAAGCATTACGAAGTGACCTACGGTTGCCCGATGCCCGGATTCACCATGATGGGCGGAGTGGATTTCAAGTTCTGATATATACGCATCAAGAGGTCAGGCGATTGCATGGCCTCTTGATGCGTATGCTGATTTATTAAAAACGCGTTTATATAGTTTATGGGAATAAAATTTCGCCTTTCACTGCTGACTTTCTTGCAGTTCGCCGTATGGGGTTGTTATCTCGTGTCGCTTGGGCAATACCTCGGCGCGGCAGGTCTGGGCACATCCATACAATGGTTTTATGCCGTTGGTGGATTCGTGGCTCTGTTCATGCCGGCGTTGATGGGTGCTGTCGCCGACCGTTTTGTCCCTGCACAGAGCTTGCTGGCATTGTGCCATGCCGGAGCTGCACTGATGATGGGGCTTACATGGTACTATGGGTATACTCATGATCATCCCGATTTTGCCATACTGTTCACCCTCTTCGCTATATCTGAGGCGCTGTTTATCCCTACTGTAGCTTTGTGCAATTCCGTGTCGTTTGCGTTATTGAAAGGTGCCGGACACAATCCGGTCGAGGCATTTCCGTCGATACGTGTATGGGGCACTATTGGTTTCGTCGCAGCCATGTGGGTGGTCAATTCCATGTGGATCGATGAGTCTGGAGCTATGGGGTTCACAATATCCGAATCAAGCCCGCATGCCATGCAGCGCTTCCAGTACACGGTGATGCAGCTGCTTGCGGCATCTGTTACCGGAATTGTCACTGCTCTGTATGCCGTCACACTCCCTGCTGTGGAGGTATGCCGTCGCAAGTCGATATCCGGCGACTGGCGCACATGGCCTGTAATCGGGTCGCTGCGCCTGTTGGGCGACATGCGTCTTCTCCCGTTTTTTCTGTTCTCGATGCTGATAGGCGTCGCATTGCAGATCAACAATGGCTACATGGCACCGTTTCTTACCCATTTCCGTGGCATGCCTGAGTTTGCCGCTACGTTCGGTGCCAATAATGCCACACTGTTATCATCGTTGTCGCAGATCTCTGAGGCATTGTGGATATTGCCCGTAGGGTGTGTGCTCGCACGTGTCGGCATAAAGCGCACGGTGAGCATCGCCATGCTGGCATGGGTAGTGAATTTTGCCTGCTTCGCTCTTGGCGACACCGGCCGGGGATTATGGCTTATTATTGGTGCGATGTTGGTCTATGGCATAGCTTTCAACTTCTTCAATGTGGCTGGAGCACTGTTTATCGACCGTCAGGCGCCTGCTTCCGACAAGAGTGCCGCACAGGGATTGCTTATGATGATGACCAAAGGTGTAGGAGCCTCAGTCGGGATGTTGGTTGCCGGGGCTGTAGTCAACCGTTTCTGTCATTGGGAGATGACTGCCGACGGACAGCGTTGTTTCATGGGTGACTGGAGCGCTGCGTGGTGGATATTTGCCATATATTGCATCGTCATAGCCATTGCCTTCATCCTCCTGTTCAGGGAGCCTCGCTCTACATCCAGATCCTCTTGAATCGGGATGGCTCAGGAGAGCATGTGTGGATTTATGGTGCCTGCGGCAACCTCCATGGTATTCATATTGAAGTGCCGTCGATATCGAGCAATCGAGCCGTAAAGCCGTCGATATCATCGGTAGGCATGCCTACTGTCATACGGCATGCATTGTCAAATTCCTGGCTGATCACTTTCACTCCCGAGTCTTTTACAAGACGCATCACATCGTTCATGGAGAGATATGGAAAGGTGAATGAAATCTCTCCCATTTCGCTGCGTTCGATGATGGTACCGGCTTCGATAGCCTCACGGGCTGCTTCGCGGTAAGCGCTGATAAGCCCCGACGTGCCGAGTTTGATTCCTCCGAAGTATCTCACAACTACTATGACCACATCGGTAAGATTGAATGAATTGATCTGACCGAGTATCGGCTTGCCTGCGGTGCCTGACGGCTCACCGTTGTCGGTGCTCTGATAGTCGAGACGCTTGGCACCGAGCATATATGCCCAGCACACATGGCGTGCATCATGATACTTTCTGCCGTACTCCGCTATTACAGCCTTGGCATCATCTACGCTCTCTACCGGATGGGCAAATGCGAGAAATTTGCTCATCTTTTCCGTGTATTTGGCTTCTGAAGGAGCAGCAAGAGTGAGATAATTCATTGTCTGTCGCTAAATGAGATGTGAATGTCTATTTTTAGAGTATTCGGTTCAATTGCTTCTCAGAGACTGTTTAAATTTATCTGATGTAGATTTTAAACAGTTTCTCAGAGTCCGAGCAACAATGCTCCATGATATGTGATGAATGCCACAAGCCATGCCACAAGTGTGTTGTAGATGATAGAGAATGCTCCGTAACGCCATGAGCCCGTCTCGCGCACGATAGCTACCACAGTAGCCATGCAGGGGAAGTAGAGAAGCACGAACACCATTAGGCTCAGGGCACTCGCCGGAGTGAAGTCCGGTTTGCCGGTGGCGGGATTTGGCGCTGTCAGGCGTGCCGATAATGCTGTGTCATCGATCTCCTCGTCGCCGGTATAGAGCACGCCAAGTGTCGATACTACGATTTCTTTGGCCGGTGCGCCAGCAATAGCGGCTACCGTAGAGCGCCAATGAAATCCAAGCGGCTCCATCACCGGATTGACGGCTTTGCCGAGCATCTGTAGATAGGAGTCGGTGTCAGGGTTAATTTTCGAATCATCCTGTTCGGTCATTGCGGCCCGTGGCGTGTCGGCATTCTCGTCGTGAAGTGGAAAATAATTGAGCACCCACACTACGATACTGGCCACAAGTATTATACCGCCCATCTTTTTAAGATACTGTTCCCCTTTGCCCCACATGTGGCGCAATGACGATTTCATTGTCGGAAGGCGGTAGGGAGGAAGCTCCATCACGAAGGGCGTCTCATCTTTCTTAAACCAGAAGCGACGTAGCATGCGGGCGGTAACTATCGCCACAAGAATGCCTATCATGTAGAGCGACAGGAACACCAGCGCCGCATGGGAGGAGAAGAATGTGCCGATGAGCAGCACATATATAGGTAATCGTGCCGAGCATGACATGAATGGATTGATCAGCACCGTTATGATGCGGCTTGAACGGCTTTCGATAGCACGTGCCGCCATGATGGCTGGCACATTGCAGCCGAATCCCATCACCAGCGGTATGAACGATTTGCCGTGTAGACCGATCTTGTGCATGAGTTTATCCATGATGAATGCAGCACGGGCCATATACCCCGAATCTTCCATGAACGATATGAAGAAATAGAGTATGAGGATGTTGGGCAGAAACACTATTACACCGCCTACACCGCCTATTATACCGTCGGCGATGAGATCCTTGAGCGGACCTTCAGGCATATAGGTGGCTACCATTTTGGCAATCCATGCCACGCCCTGCTCTATCCAGTCCATCGGATAGGAGCCGATCTCAAACGTGCACCAGAAGATAAACCACATTATGGCCAGAAAGATCGGGAAGCCAAACAGGCGGTTGGTGACGAATGCATCGATGATATGTGTGGTCTTGGCCTTCTCTTTGGTGGAGTCTACGAATGTCTCTGCAAGCGCACCGTCGATAAATCCGTATTTCTCGCTCGCTATTATGGAAGATACGTCGTCGCCTGTGCGCTTCTCGATAAGGGCGTCACATTGGTCGCGAAGGTTGAGAAGTTTCTTATGGTCAGGCGACTCCTTTATTATCTTTTCCACCTCAGGATCATGCTCGAGTAGCTTGATGGCAAGGTATCGTGGCGAAAAGTGTGCGCCGATAGCGCCGTCGGCTTTTATGGCATCCTTTACCTTGGTCACGCTCGGCTCTATTTCCGGTCCGAGGTTTACATGCACATGGCGCACTGCACTTTCTTCACCTTCATACACACGGATTATCGTATCGAATAGATCATGAAGCCCCTGACCTGTGCGTGAGATTGTCGGCACCATGGGCACACCGATCATCTCACCGAGCATCTTATAGTCGAGAGTTGCGCCGGAGTGTTCCAGTTCGTCATACATGTTGAGGGCGATCACCATCGAGCGGTCCATGTCGATAAGCTCGGTGGTGAGATATAGGTTGCGCTCAAGGTTTGACGCTACCACTACATTTACCACCACGTCGGGCATCTCATCGCGCAGATATCGGCGCACATAAAGCTCTTCGGGTGAATAGCAGGCCAAAGAGTAGGTGCCCGGTAGGTCTACTATGTTGAAGCGATAGCCTTTATAGTTGAAATGACCGCGTTTTGCATCTACAGTCACACCGCTGTAGTTGCCCACATGTTCTTTGGCTCCCGATGCTACGTTGAACAATGATGTTTTGCCGCAGTTTGGATTGCCTACAAGGGCTATGTTGATGGTGCGTTGCGTACGCTGTGCTTTTTCTCGTGGATCTTGTGCAAGAGTAGGGGGGGGAGTCTCACCGTTGGCTGACGCAGCCGATTCCTGAGTTTCGGTCATTGTGCTGTAGTTGTGATCGAGAGGCACAATTTCCACCAGTTCGGCCTCGCTGCGCCTAAGCGACAGTTCGTAGCCCATAATGCTGTATTTGATAGGATCGTTGAGGGGTGCGTTGAGCAGGGCCTTGATCTCCTGGCCCTTGACGAATCCCATCTCAATGACGCGTTTGCGAAATGCGCCATGGCCTAATATTTTTACTACCACACCGGTATCACCGGTTTTGAGGTCAGACAATCTCATAAAATAGGAATATATTTTGAGCTTGTTTAAGCTTAATCAGTTTATGGAATGAAGATAATATGCCCCGGTAAATGGGGGCATTTCTCCACAACTCATTACAGTTGGTCAATGCCGCGATCCATTCCATGATGGACTGTCTCTCGGCATTATCAGTGCAAATTTCC
>CANPDS010000029.1 GCA_947573015.1 uncultured Muribaculum sp. | reverse complement strand
TATGATGATTGATCAGTAGTATGTTTGCATGAAATATAGGATAGAATATTTTCGCTTTGAAATACCGGAATGTTTGTATTGAAACGGAATAAAAATCATATCTTTGCAGTACTTAACCAATCGTCTAACCAATTTAAAATAAAGTTGTGAAAGTGATTAAATCTTTGGCAGTGGCAATGCTTATGCTGGTTGCTATGCCCTCTGTCTGTGAAGCAAAGGCTCCCAAGGCAGACTTTGTACCTGGAAAGGATCTTACCCTTATTGGAAAACTGATGCCTACTCCTGAACGCTATGTTCGTGTCGACACAGTGAAATATGATGGTTTCACCGACTATCAGCGCCGTCGCCTCAATCTGGAGTCAGCAGGTCTGGCATTGGTGTTTAACACCAATAGTGACCGTATTCTTGTGAATATGGACTATAAGCGCAAACATCATGCATACAATGGCACTGATGTTGCGTCCGCAGGATGTGACCTTTATATCAAGCGTGATGGTAAATGGATGTATGCCGGGTCGGGTCTTCCTTCTGATAAAGGTGAACCCATCACACTGGTATCGAATATGGCTCCCGGCGAGAAGGAGTGTCTGCTTTATCTGCCCCTTCGCAGCGAGGTAGGCGAGGTTTATGTAGGCGTTGAGCCGGGTTCCAAGATTACTGCCGCACCTAATCCGTTCAAGCATAAGATCGTGTTCTGGGGATCAAGCTTCACTCATGGCGTTTCTGCAAATCGTGCCGGAATGGCCTATCCGTTGCAGTTCCAGCGCTCTACTGGTCTTGATGTGAGGTCGTTGGGTGTGAGTGGCAACTCAAAGCTACAGCAGAGCTACGCCAAGGTGCTTGCTGATACCGAGGCCGATGCTTTCGTATTTGATGCATTTTCAAATCCTCAGGCACCGGAGATTCGCGAGAATTTCGATGCGTTCCTGAAGACTTTGCGAGCAAAGCATCCCACCACACCGATTATTTTCCAACAGACTATCTATCGCGGTAGCCGCAACTTCGACACCAAGAACGATAAGACCGAAGCTGCCAAGATGGCTGCTGCTGAGGAGGTGGTGCGCAACGCCATGAAGACTGATCCCAATATCTACATAGTATACCCGGCGGCTGATACCGACGGCTCGACATGTACTGATAAGACTCATCCATCCGATATGGGCTATTACAACTGGATGATGTCGATTCGTCAGCCCATACTGGATATTCTTGCAAAGTACAACATTACAGCACAGTAACAGCCATTCTGTGTGTTTATCCCATAAGCTTACGGTGTGGCGCAGATCATATTCTCGCCACACCGTAAGGTTTTTTGCTGACATGATGACGCATGAATAGAAAAGTTGGGTATGGCATGACAGGGTTGAATTTTTTATTTGTAAATTTGTAAGGTAAGTGGCTGTTTAAATAACAGCCATAATGATTTAAAACAGACACTTATGATACAATCGGTCAGTGCTCAGGAGTTTGAGCGGATGTTCCCTAAGCCATCGCATGTTTTTAACTCGGTGGCGTTTTCCGAACATAATCGTCATAAATGTGACGATGGTGATGTGCGTTATCTATTTGTCGGTGATACAAAGGTGCGTGCGGGGATCATTCTTGGCCGTCGTGGCGACACTCTGCATTGTCCATTCTCGGCACCTTTCGGAGGGCTTGTGACGAATCATGAGCAGCGCTTTGAAATAGTGGATGCAGTATGGCATGAGATTCTGGATTATGTCGCCTCGGAAAGTCTGAAGCTGAGGGTAACACTCCCTCCTGCTATATATGACTCTGGCATGACTGTGAAGTCGATCAATTCGTTGCAGCGCTCAGGCCTTACGCCTACCCTCGATGTGAGCTATCATCTGGATTTGGGTAGGGATTTCCGTGATGGGATAACTAAAAGTTGTAAACGGTTGCTTGTCCAGTCAATGTCGACTGGGGCTGTTGTGTATAAAGTCGAGCCAACAGTGACGAATATAGAAAGAGTATACCGGTTGGTCGAGGCTAATCATTTCAGTAAAAATCGACCGGTGTGGATGTCGCTGGATGATGTTGTGGAGACTTCCCGTTTGGTTGGTGCAGATTTCTTTTTAGTTGAGCATGATGGTAATGATATTGCTGGAGCTATGATGTATCCTGTCGCGGATGGAGCGATTGAATTGATATATTGGGGAGATATGCCAGGATATGCTCATCTCAGATCCATGAATTTGTTGTCATGCTATATGCATGATTATTATCATTTGCAGGGATTAAGTCTGCTCGATTTGGGACCGGCTACAGAGGATGGTGTGCCAAACTATGGCCTGTGTGTATTCAAGGAGAGTCTGGGTGCTGTCCCCACGCTTAAGTATACGTTCCGCACATGATGATATGGGGTGTATCGGGATCCTCTGAGTGATCCGATATCACCGACAAACTGTCTATGGGCCAGGTGCTTATTCGATGTATAGCTTGGGTAGCGCTGTGGAGTCGACCTCTTCTTTAACCCAGAATGTGGCACGGTCGATGGAGTCTTTCTCGACATTCGAGCCATGTGAACCCCATTTTTTTGACTTCATCAGTTTGGCTTTCTTTTCTTTCGCTTTTTTCTCCTCCTTTGTGTTGCGCTTGGTGACTACACCGACCTGTTTGCCCTCTTTCTTGGCCTGCGCCACTTCGGCGATGGTGATTACGGGCGAAAAATCGGGTATAGCCTTCGGATTGCGTGCGTCGGTCAGATCAATGGTAATGGGCAGGAAATCGCTTTCTGCAAGAAACTCACCTTTTTTACCAGGATCGGCGTAAAGTGAAAGTTGGGCGTAGATACGGTATTTGTGTCCGGCGTTGAGGTGGAGCTCCTCTACCGGGATGAAGAGTTCGAAGTCGCCTACTTTTGTGTTGTTTTCCGATGGACGGAAATAGTCGAAAGCGGCCACGTAGTTGAGTGATGGCGACAGACGATATTTGTCGTTCTTGTCGCGTAGTGCCCATCCTCCGGGGCGACTATAAAATATTGCTTGCACTCCTATAAGACGGCTTTTTGCCTCGGTAAGGTCAAAATCTACATGTACCGACAGGCCTTGTTGATCATGTTTCATTACACCGGCCTCTACCCATGCGCGGTTGAGGGTCGCTTTTGTGGATGCATTGGCAAGAGGGGCTGATATAGAGAGGAGTAGAACGGAAAGTGTATATATAATTGATCTCATGTTGTAAAGTCTGTGGAATTGATTGCAAAATGATAAAATCCCGAATAGGATTTTGAACACAAAGGTACATATAATTTTTATAAGTAAGTCTTGAAAATTATTTTATACTATCCGGGTGCATAATTTCAGATGATTTTTGCTTGAAGATGAAGGAGTGTAGTAATCTACACGACTGAAGATGAGAGCAAAAAGCATCGAAAGAATGCCGCGGAGAGTATTAAGATATAAAATTAAATAATTCGTAATAATTTTCATGACTTACTTACATGTACTGCACATGGATAGAGATTGGTGTGCATTCACACGCGTTTTTCTGATAAAATGAGTACCTTTGTGATTCTTTGATTTGAGTAAAGGAAAGTTATGAAGCAAATACAAGATGTTGCTGCGCGGTTGCGCGGTCTGCGCGATTCACTCGAAATTTCAGTTGAGGAGATGGCTCAGCAGTGTGGTATCACTCCTGAGCAACTTATTGACTATGAGAGCGGACAGCGTGACGTGCCTGTCAGTTTCCTGCATCGGTTGGCGTCGGCATATGGGGTGGAGCTTGCCGCCTTGTTGTTTGGTGAGGAGCCGACGATGAATTCTTATTTTGTGACACGTGCCGGACGTGGCGTGAAAGTAGAGCGCACGGCGGCATATAGCTATCAGGATCTTGCCGCAGGATTTCAGCGTAGATGCATGGCTCCGTTTCTGGTTACAATCGAGCCATCAGCCGAGGATGTGCCAATGACGATCAATGTACATGGCGGACATGAGTTCAACTATGTGCTTGATGGAGAGATCGAGATATCTGTCGGTGGACGTGTCACACACCTGCATAAAGGCGACAGCATAATGTTTGATTCTCTTCGTCCTCATGGCCTCCGAGCCATAGGAGGCACCGCCCGTATCATAGCTGTTATATCCTGATAAATTACTGCGCATCATATCTGTCACACATTCGGGTGTATTCAGGACATATCTAACCTCTACCTATCGATTCGTTATCATGCTTGAAAAGTTTTTAGATAAGACCAGATTTGAGTCGTACGACGACTTCATGACCAATTTTCATGTAAATGTACCTGAGAATTTCAACTTCGGCTACGATGTAGTCGATGCCTGGGCCGAGAAAGAACCGGACAAACCGGCATTGCTCTGGACCAACGACCGTGGTGAAAAGATACAGTTTACCTTCGCCGATATAAAGCGAGAGAGCGATCGCACCGCCTCATTCTTTCAGTCGCTTGGTATAGGTCGCGGCGACATGGTGATGCTGATATTGAAGCGTCATTACCAATTCTGGTTCGCGATAGTGGCTCTCCATAAACTCGGTGCTACAGTGATTCCTGCCACGCACCTGCTCACCGAACATGATATAGTGTATAGGTGTAACAAAGCTGGCATAAAGGCTATTGTAGCTACCGGCGATGAGGTGGTGATCGGGCATATTCAGCGCTCTATGCCTGAGTGTCCTACTGTAAAGGCTTTGATTTCTACCGGTCCGCTTGTCCCTGAGGGGTGGTATGACTTCAATAAGAGCATAGCCGGTGCGGCGCCATTCGTGCGTCCTGACCGACCCAACTCCAATGATGATATATCATTGCTGTATTTTACATCTGGTACAACCGGAGAGCCCAAAATGGTTGCGCATGATTTCACATACCCTCTCGGGCATATCATTACGGCCTCATATTGGCATGATCTGGATGAAAATAGCCTGCATCTTACCCTTGCCGACACCGGTTGGGGAAAAGCGGTGTGGGGCAAGCTCTACGGACAGTGGATTGCCGGAGCCAATGTGTTTGTGTACGACTTTGAGAAGTTTGAGCCGGTTGATGTACTGCGCATGATCCATGATCACGGCATCACGTCATTCTGCGCTCCACCCACCGTGTTCCGGTTCCTGATACGAGAGGATCTTACCAAATATGATCTGTCGACACTGCGCTATTGCACTATTGCCGGAGAGGCTCTCAATCCGAGTGTCTATGAAGAGTGGCTGCGTCTCACCGGTATAAAGCTCATGGAGGGTTTCGGACAGACAGAGACCACCCTTACGGTAGCTACATATCCATGGATAGAGCCTAAGCCCGGCTCGATGGGGCGAAAAGGCCCGGAATATGATATCGATCTTGTGGATGGTGAAGGTAATCCGGTCGAAGATGGCCAGCATGGTGAGATTGTGGTGCGGCTCCCTGAAGGTAGTCATCGACCATTGGGTCTGTTCAAGGAATATCTACATGATGCGCAGCTTACCCACGAAGCAATGCATGACGGCCTCTATCACACCGGCGATGTGGCATGGCGCGATGAGGATGGTTACTTCTGGTTTGTAGGCCGTATTGACGATGTGATCAAATCGTCAGGGTACCGTATCGGTCCGTTTGAGGTGGAAAGTGCGCTGATGACTCATCCGGCTGTGGTAGAGTGCGCTATTACCGGTGTTCCAGACGAGATCCGTGGACAGGTGGTTAAGGCTACGATAGTGCTGAGCAAGGAGTATGAGGGCCGTGCCGGAGATGAACTGATAAAGGATATTCAGAACCATGTTAAGCGTGTCACCGCTCCATACAAATATCCGCGTGTGATTGAATTTGTAAAGGAATTGCCTAAAACGATATCCGGAAAAATTCGTCGAGTGGAGATTCGCGAGGACGATAATAACAAAAATGCCTGAAACGGTGTTATGACTTTAAGATACGTTAATTGCACCATTATACAAACACCTAATAGTATTCTCCTGTATGCCTCTCTATAAAAGTATTGCCGTAAAGATCGGCAGCAATGTACTCACACGAGCTGATGGCACACTCGATGTCACCCGTATGTCGGCATTGGTCGACCAGATTGCCGAGCTTCATAAGGCTGGGATAAGGGTTGTCATGGTTTCGTCAGGGGCTGTAGCGGCCGGACGCAGTGAGCTGCGTAATATTCAGGGGCTTGATTCGGTGTCGGCCCGTCAGCTCTATTCTGCTGTGGGACAGGCTAAACTCATCAATCGTTATTTTGAGCTTTTCCGCGACCGTGGGCTTGCTTGTGGACAGGTATTGACTACCAAGGAAAATTTTGCCACACGTCGCCACTATCTTAATCAGAAACATTGCATGGAAGTGATGCTCGACAATAATGTGATACCTGTGGTCAATGAGAACGATACGGTATCGATGACCGAGCTGATGTTTACAGATAATGATGAATTGTCGGGCTTGCTTGCCACCATGATGGGATGCGAGGCGCTGGTGATTCTCAGCAATGTAGATGGGGTGTATACCGGCGATCCTACTCTGCCTGACAGTCGTCTTATACCGGTTGTTGACAGTGGCTTTGACGCTACAGGTATTATTAGTGAGAATCATTCATCACTGGGGCGTGGAGGTATGGCCACCAAATATCGCACGGCTACCAAACTTGCGTCGGAAGGAGTGGCTGTGATCATCGCTAACGGTAAGCGTGAAGGTGTGCTGACATCTCTAATGGGGCTTGGTGTGGAAGTGCCGCACACATTGTTCCGTGCGGCACCTGAACCAGTTACGGGAGTAAAAAAGTGGATCGCGCATAGTGAGGATTTCGCCAAAGGTGTGGTGCGTGTCAATAGCGGTGCTGCCGAGGCGCTTTTATCGCCGGTATCGGCAAGTCTGCTGATGGTCGGTGTGGATTCCGTCGAAGGCGATTTTGAAAAAGATGATATTGTGCAGGTGGTTGATCCTCATGGTAATGTCATTGCATGGGGACGGGCCGGTATGGATGCTGACCATGCCCGTAATGCCATAGGCGGACGTGGCAAGCGGCCGCTGATTCACTGCGATTATCTTTATATCGATTCGTCGGTGAAGTCGCCGTTCCTTCCTTGATATAAGTCTTATATACAACTTACAACCTCTAATAGTATCTATTTATGAAAAAGTTATTGCAGCGTGTCATGCTGATTTTTATGGTTGTGGCGCTTGGTGCCACGGTGGCTGATGCACGCGAGAAAATGACCGGAGTGAACGGTATCCGTTTCGGATGGAAGTATGAGAAATGTGTAGCTGCATTGGGCAATCCGCAGCGTGCCATGACAACTCAGGAACGCAACAGCCAGCGGCAGTATTCCTATGCTCCGGCCACATGGGGCACTGTCACTTGGGATAACGGGGTGCTCGACTTCTATAAAAACAAGTTAATGCAGGTCGGTTTTTCAAAGACGACATCTACATCGGATATGTCGGCATTCGAGGGTGCCAAAAGCCATTTGACCGATCTGTATGGAGCTCCGTCGAAACTTCATGATACCGACAACAATCTGTTGTGGCGTTCAGCTAACGGCAATATCGCCATCCTCCAGTTTGTGAAGAATCAGGGGGCTCATAATTCATACTCCACATTGCTCTATTTTATCGATAACAAGCAGGTGCAGAAGAAGGCCAAAAGTGCCGAAGGTTATCTGCGTAGCCTCATGAGATAAGAGGGGCTATTATGCATGCTCTAGAGTAGAATAGCAAACATGGGTAGGCAAAAAATCAGATAGTTCCAGATTTACTTATATATTTAAACACTATATAAACCAATGTCAATCACACCAATCCTACAGCAATCGCGCATGGCCTCGCGGGAACTTGCGCTTCGCACTCCTGAGGAGATCAACGGCATGTTGCTTCGTATGGCCGATGCTATCGACTGTAATGCTGAGACTTTGCTCTTGGCAAACAGTTCCGACATGGCCCGTATGGATAAGTCTGATCCGAGAGCTGACCGACTGCTGCTCACACGCCAACGGATATCGGATATAACACACGACATGCGTGCTGTTGCGGCACTTCCAACGCCCTTGGGCAAGGAATTGTCATCAACCACACGACCAAATGGCATGATAATACGTAAGATTTCGGTGCCATTCGGTGTGATTGGTGTGATATATGAGGCTCGGCCCAATGTTACATTCGATGTGTTTGCCCTATGTGCCAAGGCAGGAAGTGCTACTGTGCTAAAGGGTGGGCATGAGGCTGCCGATACCAATGCCGCCGCTCTTGAAATAATTCGTAAGGAACTTGCTGCCATGGGGTGGAATCCGGATATCGTGACCTTATTGCCTAATGACCGGGAGGCGACAGCTGAGATGCTCGGAGCGGTAGGGCTGATTGATGTGGTGATACCACGTGGATCCCGTCGACTCATCAACTTCGTGCGCGACACGGCTGCTGTGCCGGTGATCGAGACAGGAGCCGGTGTGTGCCACACATATGTGCACGAATCTGCCGATATTGTCAAGGCCCGTGATATTGTGTTCAACGCCAAGACACGGCGTGTCAGCGTGTGCAATGCGCTTGATACCGTTGTGATTGATCGGCTGAGATTGGCGGATCTGCCGTTTATATGTGCTCCTCTTGCAGAAAAGAACGTGGCAATATATGCCGACCATCGCGCTATTGAAGCACTCGCAGGCCATTACCCGGTGGAGTTGTTGCATAAGGCTATGCCTGAGGATGTAGGACGCGAGTGGATGGATTATAAGATGACGATAGTCACTACCGATGGACTGCGCGATGCGATAGACTTTATCGATGCTCATACAAGCCGCCATAGCGAGTGTATCGTATCCGAGGATAATGCTGCTGTAGAGGCATTTCTCAAGGAGATTGATGCTGCTTGCGTATATGCTAACGTATCGACAGCATTTACTGATGGCGGTCAGTTTGGGTTTGGTGCGGAAATCGGAATATCAACACAGAAACTGCATGCCCGAGGACCAATGGGTCTTCCGGAAATCACAACCTATAAGTATCTTATCACGGGAGAGGGACAGACCCGCTGGTGATAGCCATTAACATTAATAGGAAATAAATGAGCGGGGGATGTAGCGCTGATATGCGCCACATCCCCCGCCGGCTTTCTGAACTTATATTTCTAAACTTGTATTGTAATGCCAAAGCATGATTATGCTTTGTTGTCGCGTTTGCGCCAGAGAGCAGACATTTCTTCAAGAGTCTTGCCCTTTGTCTCAGGCACGAGCTTGTATACGAACCATGCTGCAATTACGCAGATCACGCCATATAGCGCGTAGGCAAACATATGGCCGAAGCGGTCGCCCATGCCGAATGCTTCCATGTTGTACATAGGTACGAATGTCGATGACACGATGAAGTTGAATATCCACTGGAATGCAACTGCAATCGCCATGGCGGCGCCACGGATGGTGTTGGGGAAGATCTCGGAGATGAGTACCCAGCATATCGGGCCCCATGAGAACATGAAGGAAGCTGAGTAGACCATGATGCACACTACCGATACGATAGGATGCAGCTCGAAAAGGTTGACGGCAGCTACTCCAAGAGCGCCGACAGCCATACCGATTGATCCGGAAATGAGAAGCGGCTTGCGTCCCCACTTCTCTACCGTGAATACAGCCACGAGTGTGAATGCAATATTGATGATACCCATGATGACTGTCTGTACCATCGGGTTGCCCATGTGCATGGAGTCGAAGATACGGGGTGCGAAGTAGAGCACGGCATTGATACCTACAGCCTGCTGGAATACAGACAGCATGATGCCCACGAAAATTACCATGACACCAAAAGAGAAGAGTTTCTCGCTCTTTACCTCTACGGTAGCCTTGATTTCTGCGAGAGTCTCACGAGCCTTGGCTAGGCCGTTGATGCGAGAAAGCACCATGAGGGCTCGTTCATCCTGACCAACAAGCGAAAGATAGCGGGGAGATTCGGGCACGAAGCATACAAGCAGTGTGAAGACACCAGCTACAATAGCTTCCGAACCGAACATGTAGCGCCATCCGCGGTCGATGGTCCATGCTGCATCAGAGAGGTTGACAATGTTGTAGATGTTTTCGGCAGTGCGCTCGATGATGGGGTTGGCGTGGTCGCCGAGAATCATAAAGTTGACAAAATATACCACGAGCTGACCGAAGATGATTGCGAATTGGTTCCACGATACGAGTGTGCCACGTATGTTGGATGGTGCCACTTCCGCAATATACATAGGACATACTGCTGAAGCAAGACCCACACCAATACCGCCGATCACACGATAAGCGTTGAACATCCATAGCAGACCGTAGTTGGGTTGGCCGTGTTCGAACAGGATGAATTCAGGTTCGTAGCTGCCAAGTGCCGATACGAAGAAGAAAATACCTGCTAGTATTAGTGAGCGTTTGCGGCCAAGGAATTGGGCGCAGAAACCGGATATCGCAGCGCCGATGATACAGCCAAGCAGGGCGCTTGACGAAGTGATACCATGGATGACATCGGTGTAAACAAAGTCTTTTGCTCCGACAAAGAATGCCTGGAGACCTTTCTCGGCACCGGAAATCACGGCGGTGTCGTAGCCGAAGAGCAGACCGCCCATTACTGCCACGAGCACTATTGAGAAAAGGTAGGATTTACTGCCTTTTTCAGGATAGTTCATTGAATTTTAAATTAAGGTTAAGAATTCAGGAGCAATCATGCTGAAGTGCTCCTATGCTTCATTGTTTGGGAATCGTTTCGATAAAAACCTACTCCGGCCTGCCGAAGCGGGCCGGAGCGGGATTAAAAATCTTGAGTGTGGATTATGCGTACATGTTGATGATAGCCTCGTAGAGCTCCTGTTTTCCTGAAGTAACAGCGGGCTCGCCTTGAGTCTTGGCGTATGCTACAACCTCTTCAAGTGAGAGTTTGCCCTCCTCGAACTTCTTGCCTTCGCCTTTGTCGAACGATGCATAGCGGTCTTCGAGCATCTTCTTGTAGGGTGACTTTTCGAGCACGTCGGCAGCGCTGAGAAGTGCGCGTGCCATAGCGTCCATACCGGCAATGTGCGCGATAAAGATATCCTCAAGGTCGGTAGAGTTACGACGGGTCTTGGCGTCGAAGTTGGTACCACCGTTGCCGAGGCCACCGTTGCGGATGATCTGCATCATGGCCTGTGTCAGCTCGTAGTTGTCGATGGGGAACTGGTCGGTATCCCAGCCGTTCTGATAGTCACCACGGTTGGCGTCGATAGAGCCGAGCATGCCGTTGTCAACGGCTACAGCGAGCTCGTGCTCGAATGTGTGGCCGGCGAGAGTAGCGTGGTTAACCTCGATGTTGACCTTGAAGTCCTTGTCGAGGCCATGTGCCTTGAGGAAGCCGATTACAGTCTCGGTGTCAACGTCATACTGATGCTTTGAGGGTTCCATGGGCTTAGGCTCGATGAGGAATGTGCCGGTGAAACCATTGGCGCGGGCGTAGTCGCGTGCCATTGTGAGCATCATTGCCAGATGCTCCTTCTCACGCTTCTGGTCAGTGTTGAGAAGGCTCATATATCCTTCGCGACCACCCCAGAACACGTAGTTCTGACCACCGAGGGCAATAGTGGCATCGATAGCGTTCTTGATCTGAACGGCAGCGCGAGCCACAACGTCGAAGTCGGGGTTGGTAGCGGCACCGTTCATATAGCGTGCATTTCCGAATACATTAGCTGTTCCCCAGAGGTTCTTGATGCCGGTTTCTGCCATTTTCTCCTTGAGGTAAGCTACGATCTCTTTCATGCGGCCTTCGTAATCGTTGATGTCATTGAGGTCGCCGATAAGGTCGGTATCGTGGAAGCAGAAATATTCGATTCCGAGCTTCTGCATGATCTCGAATCCGGCGTCAGCCTTCTGCTTTGCGATTGTCATGGCATCGGTACCCTCGTTCCAGGGGAATGTCTTTGTGCCTGTGCCGAACTGATCACCGCCTTCTGCGCAAAGTGTGTGCCACCATGCCATAGCGAATTTGAGCCATTCTTTCATGGGCTTGCCAAGTACCACGCGTTCTGCGTCATAGTAGCGGAATGCCATAGGATTGTAGCTCTGGGGACCTTCGTAGGCGATCTTACCTACTGAGGGGAAATACTCTTTTGTTGCCATAATGTTTATTGATTTTATGATTGATATTGGATTGCAGTTATTGCTGTTTCTATGCGGTGCTTCAGAGAAGTGCTGCAAGGCGTTCTTTCCAGAGTGCATATGCATCGGCATAGGCCTGCGCATCAGCGTTCTTTGGCTCGATCACCTCGATGCGGTCGAGAGTGGCGAATGCCTCATTGTTGTCGCGGTATATACCAGCTCCGATACCGGCACCTTTTGCTGCACCTACCGAACCGTCTGTATTGAAAAGCTCGATTGTTGCGCCGCTGACTCCGGCAAGAGTCTCGCGGAACAATGGCGACAGGAACATGTTGGCATGTCCGGCGTGAATCTTATTGAGTTTCATTCCCATCTGTTGCATTACTTCCATGCCGTACATGAATGAGAATACGATACCTTCTTGAGCAGCCCGCAGCAGATGGCTCTTATTGTGGCGCAGGAAATTGACACCGTGGATAGATGATCCGATCTCGCGGTTGCGGAGCACGCGTTCGGCGCCATTGCCGAATGGAAGTATGCTTACGCCTTCAGCGCCGATGGGAGCCTGTGCGGCCACTTCGTTCATTTCAGCGTATCCTATGCCTTCTGGAGCCACCGTACGCTTCATCCATGAGTTGAGGATACCGGTGCCGCTGATGCATGTCATCACTCCGAGACGAGGATTGTCGGTGGTGTGGTTTACGTGGGCGAAATTGTTCACGCGCGATTGTGGATCGTAGCTTACATCGCCAATTATACCGTATACTACGCCAGATGTGCCGGCCGTAGAGGCAACTTCGCCGGGATTGAATACGTTGAGCGACAATGCGTTGTTAGGCTGATCGCCTGCACGGTAGGTTACGGGTATTCCCTCGGCGAGACCAAGCTCTGCGGCAGTTTTGGCGGTGAGATTCCCCTGCACGGCGAATGTCGGCACGATTTCAGGGATGATGTCGGTGGGGAATCCGAAGTAATCCATAAGGAATTTGGCTGGGGCGCCTTCGTTGAAGTCCCACAGCATCATTTCGGAAAGTCCACTCACGGTAGTGGCGGCACGTCCGGTGAGACGCATTGCGATGTAGTCACCGGGAAGAAGTATTTTCCAGATACGGTCGAATAGTTCCGGTTCGTTCTCCTTGACCCATGCGAGCTTGGTGGCAGTGAAGTTGCCTGGTGAATTTAGAAGATGGCTCAGACACTGATTGTCGCCAAGTTCGGCAAAAGCTTTTTCTCCGTAAGGAACTCCGCGCGAGTCGCACCAGATTATAGCCGGACGTATCACATTGTAGTCGCGGTCGATGCACACCAGACCGTGCATCTGATAGGAGATGCCGATTGCGGCAATGTCGCGAGGATCGGCTTTCGATTCTGCCATGATAGCTTCAGTAGCCTCACGGAGATGTTTCCACCATTCGTCAGGGTGCTGCTCTGCCCAGCCTGTGCGGATGGAAATTATCTCAGCCTCTGTCTTGGGGAAGAATGCTGTGCTTACACATTTGCCGGTCTCGGCGCTGACGAGCGATGCCTTCACTGAAGAGCTTCCTATGTCATATCCTAAGAGATACATGTGGGTTATGGTTAGATGGTTATTTATGGATATTATTGCCTGTGCGTTGGTTGTTATGGTGATGTTGATTTGTGTCAACGTCGTTGTCGGTTGTATATTTTCCGGTCAAACCGGTAGAAACGCGCTGCCCGATGTGCTACACCTTGCTGATATTCATCAAGGGGCACGACGTAGGTCATTGATGCTACTTTTTTATGAAAGTTGCGCACATCTACTTTTTGTCCGGATATCACTTCAAAAAGGGTGCGCATCTGGGCGAGAGTGAATTTTT
>CANPDS010000028.1 GCA_947573015.1 uncultured Muribaculum sp. | reverse complement strand
ATCGACAAGATGATCTACGTGGTGGGCAATGAACAGAACTACCACTTCCAGGTGTTATCGCTCCTGCTTGACCGTCTTGGCTTCAAGTGGGGAAAGGATCTCGTGCACTTCTCATACGGTATGGTGGAGCTTCCTGAAGGCAAGATGAAGAGCCGCGAAGGCACTGTTGTCGATGCCGACGACCTCATGGACGAGATGATCGCCGGTGCACGCGAGGTGAGCAACGAACGCGGCCGTGGCGACATGACCCCGGAAGAAGCCGATGAAGTGGCCCGCATAGTGGGCATGGGCGCATTGAAATACTTCCTTCTCAAGGTAGATCCGCGCAAGAACATGACCTTCAACCCCAAGGAGTCGATCGACTTCAACGGCAATACCGGGCCATTCATACAGTATACTTACGCACGCATACGGTCAGTGCTCCGCAAGGCGGCCGATGCCGGCATAGCCATCGAAGGATTCGATACCGTGGAGCCCAACGAGAAGGAGACATCGCTCATACAGCATCTCGCCGACTTCCCAGCACTTGTTGCCGAGGCCGGACGTAGCTACTCCCCAGCCCTGGTGGCCAACTACGTATATGATCTGGTGAAAGAGTACAACCAGTTCTACCACGACTGCACCATCCTCAACGAACCAGATGCAGCAGTACGTGCCATGCGACTGGCTCTAAGCGCATTGGTGGCCGATGTAGTACGCCGCGGCATGTGGCTTCTCGGCATAGAAGTGCCCGAGCGCATGTAATTAACCTTATTTAACATTAATCTCTCTTTATCATCTGCAGTCTATGGTGTTAGATAGTTCAGTGAACTCTTATCACTGAGCACTCCGGGGTTTCGGAGAGTTCAGGCACCAAAACTGCAATAACACATCATTATAATTATGTATCCTCAAAATTTCAACAACAACTACGGCGGCGAGGCTCTCGACATGCGCGTATCCCATGTAATGCGCAGTGTCTACCTCAAGATGTTTCTCGCTCTGCTCGTCACCACAGCCGCATCGTTCGTGATTTCGGCTATACCCGGACTTACATTTTTTCTGGCTACCCACACATGGGTATACTGGGGACTTCTGATTGTAGAACTCGTGATGGTCTACGCCATAGCCGGTGGAGTCAAGAGAATGTCGAACGGTGCCGCAACAGGCCTGTTCTACCTCTACGCCATACTCAACGGAGTGGTATTCTCACTGGTGTTCTGCGCCTACAGCTTCGACTCAATCTTCAAGACTTTCCTGATCACATCAGGAGTGTTCGGAGCCATGAGCGTATACGGATACTTCACATCCAACGATCTCACCAAGATCGGTACATTTCTTCGCATGGCGCTTATCGGACTGATTATCTGCATCGTAGTCAATCTATTCTGGGCCAACAGCACCCTTGATTGGATTATCTCCGCTGCAGGTGTGCTGATATTTATCGGCCTCACCGCCTACGACACCCAGAAAGTAAAAGAGTGGGCCCAGATGGGAGCCATAGCCGACAGCCGTCTGGCCACAATAGGCGCTCTGACCCTCTATCTCGACTTCATCAACCTCTTCCTCTACCTGCTCCGTTTCTTCGGCAGCAGCCGTGACTAAAACGAATTAACCCATACACTGCGAGGGTGTGCCAATAATCAATCTTGGCACACCCTCGTTGCATTAATAATATCTGATTTCAATAGCTACATAGCAATCTGTAAGCAAATATTCATTTTAACAATGGCAACACCCGTCAAAAGCCCCTGAATTGCAGACCAAAAGCCCAATCGTCTTAATAATTTTCATATTTAACACATATTTATACAACCGGCCACCCATTTGCACTAATTCACATAAAATCAGCAAATTACACACAACGAACAAGATTGACAACCCACATCTACCACAACATGCCGATAGCCGCAACCTCGCTTTAGTTACAAAATGATAGCCAAGAAGCGACACAAGTGGCACAATGATTTTTTAACCTCAATTTTAACATCCGTTGTTTTGTTTTGTCAAACTAATAGTATACCTTTGTAGGTCCAATAGGCAAACTGTGCAATTTCACATAATTGCAACTTGGTAAAAAAGACAATGCCGGAGAGTGCGTAAGCAACCTAAGGCAATAGTAAATCAATCAGGCACCTTCCGGGTATTTTTTAGCGCGGCCGCCCGGGACAAGTGCAGAAGTTAATAGAGAGTCGCCTCTACAGATCATTATTACATTCAATTCTATGGAGAAAAGAATTATGCTGTTATTGGTATCGCTGTTCGCATGCATCGGCATGTGGGCACAGGTACATGTAACAGGTGTTGTTTATTCCGCAGAAGATGATGAGCCCCTGATTGGCGCTACGGTAGCGGTAAAGGGCAAGCCTGCCATCGCAACCTCTACCGACCTCGACGGTAAGTTCTCGCTGAATGCTCCGTCGTCCAGCTCCACCCTCGTCGTTACATACGTGGGTATGAAACCCGCCGAGGTTAAGGTATCATCTTCACCCCTCGAAATCAAGCTTGAAAGCAACGCACAGCAGGTATGTCGAAAATGGACAAACGATTATTCACCGGTGCTACCACCAAGATCGATGCCGAAGACGCACTCCTCTCCGGTGTGAGCGATATTTCACGTTCACTCGAAGGCCGCGCCGCAGGTGTATCGGTGCAGAACGTATCCGGTACTTTCGGTACAGCTCCAAAGATCCGTGTACGTGGTGCTACCTCAATCTACGGCAACTCCACACCTCTATGGGTAGTCGATGGTGTCGTGCTTGAAGATGCCGTACAGGTATCTGCCGACGACCTTTCTTCAGGTGATGCCACAACCCTTATATCATCTGCTATCGCCGGTCTCAATGCCGACGACATCGAGTCGTTCCAGATCCTTAAGGACGGTTCTGCCACATCTATATATGGTGCCCGTGCCATGGCCGGTGTGATCGTCGTGACCACAAAGAAAGGTCAGGCTGGAAAGACCACCCTCAACTACACCGGCGAGTTCACATACCGTCTGAAGCCCCGCTACGGCGACTTCAACATCATGAACTCTCAGGAACAGATGGGCGTCTACAAGGAAATGCTCGAAAAGGGATGGCTTGAGCTTTCATCACTCACCAAGGCATCCGAGTCGGGTGTGTTCGGTAAGATGTACCAGCTCATCAACAAGTACGATCCTGCAACCGGACAGTTCGGTCTCCCCAACACACAGGAGGCTCAGTACGCTTATCTGCGTCAGGCCGAGTTCCGCAACACCGACTGGTTCGACGAACTCTTCAACTCCAACATCATGCAGAACCACGCCGTCAGCATGTCAGGCGGTACCGACAAAGGCCGTTTCTACTCATCAATCTCAGTGATGAACGACCCAGGATGGACAATGTCATCAAAGGTACAGCGCTATACATTCAACGGCAACGCCTCATATGATATCTCCCCGACCGTACGCGTCACCCTCCTTACCTCCGACAGCTACCGTAAGCAGCACGCACCCGGTACACTCTCACAGGAGACCGACATAGTATCTGGCGAGGTAAAGCGTGGCTTCGACATCAACCCCTACAGCTACGCCCTCAACACATCCCGTACACTCGACGCCGACGAGCGCTACACACGCAACTATGCCGAGTTCAATATCAAGGACGAGCTTGAAAACAACTACATCGAGCTTGGAGTGACCGACCTCAAGTTCCAGGGCGAGCTCAACTGGCGTCCGTTCCAGGGCCTCGACCTCAACGCTCTCGGTTCTTACCGCTACCAGCGCTCAACATCAGAGCACTTCGTTCGCGACAACTCCAACCAGGCAAACGCATACCGCGCAGGTATCATCCCGGAAGATGCCACCATCCGCGATGCCAACAAATACCTCTACACCGATCCGGAGGATCCCAATGCACTTCCGCAGACAGTTCTCCCACAGGGTGGTATCTACTTCAACAATGCATACTCCGTATCGCAGCTCGATTTCCGTTTCAACGCTCAGTACAACACCACCATCAACCGCGATCATATCATCAACGTGATGGCAGGTTCGGAGATCGCCAAGACCGACCGCAACGCAGTATCGTTCCAAGGCTGGGGCTTCTGCTATGAAAACGGTAATATCCCATTCATCGACTACAACCTCTTCAAGCAGCAGGTAGAGGAAGGCTCCACTTACTACTCCAACCAGTGGACCTACCGTCGCAGCGCCGCATTCTTCGGCACCGCCACCTACTCTTATGCCGCACGCTACACCATCAACGGTACAATGCGCTACGAAGGTACCAACAAGCTCGGCAAGGCCCGCAAATCACGCTGGCTCCCGACTTGGAACGTATCCGGTGCTTGGAACGCCCATGAAGAGCCATTCTGGGAGTCGCTGATGCCCACTTTCAGCCACGCTACCCTAAAGGCATCTTACTCTCTTACCGCCGACTCCGGACCTGACTACGTATCAAACGCCACAGCGATTTTCAACCCCTACAATCCATGGCGTCCACTAAGTTCTGTAAAGGAACTTGGTATCACTCTCGAAGAGATAGCAAATGGCGAACTTACCTACGAGAAGAAGCACGAGCTCAACCTCGGTGTTGACCTCGGTTTCTTCAACAACCGAGTCAACCTCGTGTTCGACTGGTACAAGCGTAACAACTACGACCTTATCGGTACCATCTACACTCAGGGTGTAGGCGGTCAGAACCTCAAATACGCCAACGTAGCCGAGATGAGCTCTCACGGCGTTGAGTTTACACTCTCTACACGCAACTTCCAGGGCCATGACTTCAGCTGGTCTACCGACTTCACATTCGCCTATGCGAAAAACAAGATCACAAGCCTTGAATCGCAGTCACGAGTAGTCGATCTCGTAACCGGTAGCGGTTATCCCCTCGAAGGATATCCCGTGCGTGCCATCTTCTCTATCCCCTTCATGGGCCTCAACGACGAAGGTCTCCCAACATTCATCAATGAGAATGGTGAGCTTACTGTATCCGATATCAACTTCCAGGAGTTCGAAAACCTCGACCACCTCGTATACGAAGGTCCTACCGATCCTACAGTGACCGGCGGCTTCGGTAACGTATTCCGTTGGAAAAACTGGCATGCCAACGTATTTATCACCTATTCGTTCGGCAACAAGATCCGCCTCGATCCGGTATTCGCCCAGTCATACGACGACCTTACCGCCATGCCGCGTGAGTTTAAGAACCGTTGGGTCAACCCCGGCGACGAGAAGTATACCGACATCCCCGTCATCCCCTCGAAGGTGCAGACACACAACGATCCCTATCTCAACTATGCATTCAACGCCTACAACTACTCTACAGCGCGCATAGCCAAGGGCGACTTCATCCGCATGAAGGATATTTCCGTGACATACGATGTCCCCTCATCGTTCATGCAGAAGCTCCGCATGCGTTCGGCATCATTCAAGCTCGCTGCCACCAACCTCTTCCTCATCTACTCCGATAAGAAGCTCAACGGTCAGGACCCCGAGTTCTTCAACTCCGGCGGTGTGGCTACCCCCAACCCCAAGCAGTTTACATTCACCGTGCGTCTCGGCTTCTAATCTCTCATAATTCTTAAGATAATGAAACTCAAGAATCTCAAATATATCCCTATGGTGGGAATGATCGTGGCGCTCACAGGCTGCGACGACTTTCTCGACCACACGCCCGACAACCGTGTGACCATATCAACACCGACTCAGATCACGCAGATGCTTGTCGACGCCTACTCCGACGCCAACCATGCTACCATCTGCGAGCTATCTTCTGATAACGTTGTCGACAATACATCTCCCGATGAGAATGGCGTACGCTACAATCTTGCCGGAGCAAGCAATTTCGCCCCGGCCGACGACGAGGCGTTCGCATGGGAAGACATCAAAAGCGGCATTCAGCAGGATACTCCATCTGCACTATGGTCATCTGCCTACCATGCCATTGCCGTCTGCAACTATGCTCTTCAAGCCATTGAAAATCTTGAGGCACAAGGTCGTGGCGATGAAGTTACCGGACAGAAAGGCGAGGCTCTTATCAGCCGTGCTTACCATCACTTCATCCTTGCCAATCTCTTTACCCTACCATATGCCGGACCGGAAGCTTCTAAAAACATACCCGGCATACCATATATGAAGGATGTCGAGACTGAGGTTAAGCCTCAGTACGAGCGTGGCAATCTCGCAGATGTATACACTCAGATTGAGCAAGATATCGAAGCCGGTCTTCCACTTATTGACGATGCTCTACATTCTGTAACTAAATATCATTTCACACGCAAATCAGCCAACGCATTTGCCGCGCGTTTCTACCTATTCGCCCGCAAATACGATCTTGCTGAAAAGTATGCATCAGCTGTTCTCGGCGGTGACGCCGCAACCGGACAGTTACGCACATTCTGGCAGGGCACATACTCGACCAGTGAGTCACTCACTCAAGCATGGGTAAACGTAGGTGATCCCGGCAACCTGCTTCTCATTCCCACGTCATCTATCTACTACCGCGTTATCGGTAGTAAGTATGCCCACAACCGTGAAGCAAAGAATGCAACCACACATTCCAAAGGCCCGACATGGGGAAAAAGCTACAACTTCCACCCCTGCATGAATGGTAAGCTCTATTATCGTGGTCAGAGCGAATACGGCTCAATCTTCGGTCCTATGCTCGAGTTCTTCGAATACACCGATAAGATCGCCGGTATCGGATATGTTCACCATATTCGTCCCGAGTTCACCGCAGAAGAAGCTCTGCTGACACGTGCAGAAGCGCGCATCTATATGCGCAAGATCAACGAAGCTGTTGCCGATCTCCGCGCATGGGACCGCAATCGTTGGGAGAACTTGCCCGTCAGCGACAAACCCGATTGCGACTTCACTCTTCAGGCCGTTGACGAATTCTATTCCAACAACGCTGATGCAGTAGCTGCTGGTATTGTAAAACCGATTAATATCGATCAAGTATGTCCTCCTGCCAATGCAGCATGGGCATTTGGTTCCGACATTGAAAATCTCGTACAATGCGTGCTACATTTCCGCCGTCTCGAACGCATTGATATGGGCGACCGTTGGTTCGACATCCGTCGAAATGGTATAGAGATCACACACAATATCGGACGTTCACGCGTCGAACATCTGACTCTCGGTGATTCTCGCCGTGCGCTCCAGATCCCTGCCGATGTACTTTCTGCAGGATTCCCGGCCAACAACCGCCTCCCAATAAACAACGGAGAAGGTAGCGCAACCGCCTCAACAGAAGAATATCGCAAGCCCCTCTCTGTGCGTCCTTGATTACGCCTCATAAATTCCGACTACAATTAAGATGAAAAAATATATCATAGGTTCAGTTTTCTGTCTCGCTCTTGCCGGAGCATTCACCTCCTGCAGCAGCGATGACGATCTCGATCCGCAGTCGATCTTCGTGCCGGATCCCGATGTGCTCGATCCATCCTCACCCACCTATAAGTTCGACAAGTGGGTGAAGGAAAACTATCTCGACGAGTACAACATGACTTTTACCTACCGCATGAAGTCGCTCGCCACCGATCCCGACTATAATCTGGTGCCCGCTTCACTCGAAAAGTCAATGCAGCTCGCAGTGCTCACCAAATATCTTTGGTATGATGTATACGACAACATAACAGGGAGCTCCGACTTCCTACGTCAGTATGGACCCAAGATGCTCCATATCATCGGTTCATCTGCAGTAAACCCCTCTACAGGCACTGAAATTCTCGGTCTTGCCGAAGGTGGTCTGAAGGTATCTCTCTTCGTGGTCAACGACCTTGATCCCGAGAATGCCGAACTTCTTAATGCAAAGTATTTCAAGACCATGCATCATGAATTCTCCCACATTCTCCACCAGACCAAGACCTACCCGAAAGAATTCGATCTGATTAATGCGGCCCACTACGAACCTAACACATGGCAGGAGCGTCTTGGCGGCACAACTTGCTCTCTTGGCTTTACCTCACCCTACGCCTCCGGCCAGGCTCGTGAGGACTTTGCAGAGACCTGTGCAAACTATATTGTCCGCACTCCAGATGAATGGGATCTTACACTTTGGCTTGCAGAGCGCGGATGGTATGAAGTTGATGACACCTACATCACCTATCGTCTGCAAGGAGCATGGCCATCACTTTGGCCCGCGATGGAAGATGCATACATGCAAAAATATGGATTCTGCTACTACTACTATCGCAATGCCGCCGACGAAGCTGCCGATATGCGTACATACATCGGTCAATTTGTTGAGAGAGAGGAAGTATATTACCTGACAGACCTCGAAGTTACGGTTGACAAAGAAGGTTCTGCTACTGATTCCGAGGCCGAATATATCAATTATCTCTTTTACTACATGAACGGTGGATCACGCAAGTTTAAGACGGTAGCCGAGATTGAGAAGTGGCTCAAAGAGACATATACCGACAAGGGTATAAAACTATATCCTGTAGAAGACACCGATGGACAGGACGGTCTCAAAAATCTTGAACAAAAAGTATCTATTGTAAGAGAGTGGTTCTCATCGGCATGGAATATTGATATCGACGAACTCCGCGCCCTCGTGCAGGAACGCCAGAGCGACATTAATATCAATGACCTCATGGAGCAGATTGAAAATGTAGATACCAACAAAGATTAAGTAAACCCCTCTATTGACTACGATTCATAAAATGAAACTCTATAATAAATTCCTTACCGCATCAGCATTGCTATCGATAGCCATAGCTGTCAGCTCCTGCTCCAACAAGGAGGACGACATCTTCGACCAGTCGGCAGCAAACCGCATGGATGCGGCAAAGACCGAGACAAAAGCGCTCCTCGTAAGCGCCGAGAACGGATGGGAACTATCCTACTTCTCCGACAACGACTGGGAAGAGGGACATGTGATCCTCATGAAGTTCCACAACGACGAGAGCGTTGATATGGCCGCGTCCAATGCATGGGTGGCCAATGAGTTCATGTCGACCGACAAAAATGCCGTGCAGCGTGAGACATCGCTCTATCAGATGATCTCCGATGACGGCCCGGTACTCACATTCAACACTTTCAACAAACTCCTCCACATCTTTGCAGAGCCATACAACCTCCCATCGGCCGGTTATAATCCCGAAAACGTGCCATTCCCAAATGGTCCGACCGAGAAAAACCCCGTATCAGGTAGTGAAGGCGATGTCAACGAATCAGGCTACGGCCATAATGGCGACTATGAGTTTGTGGTTCTCTCGAAGACAAACGATGAAATCCTGCTCCGTGGCAAAAAGACACGTATCAACATGCGCATGCGCCGTCTCGCTCCCGATCAGGACTGGGACGCATACTTCGCCACAGTAAATCGTCTGGCCGAATCTACATTCTCCACCCGTTTCGGCGATCTTAAGATCGTTGTCGGTAGCCACAACCTCCATCTCAGCAATCTCACATCAGGCGTTATGAGCATCCTTGCTGACGATGACGACCCACTGATGGAGACCGTCAAGATTCCGTTCATCTACACTCCTGACGGCATACGTCTGCGCGAGCCATATACCGGCTATGAGGACCGCCTCTCCGACATCGCATTCCAGACCTTCACATTCAACCCCGACGGTACCCTATCCTGCGTGGAGCAGTCTGCAGAGTTCGCTCTCAACTCATCCTACGCCGAGATCTTCGGTATGACATCATTCTCCTGGAATATCAGCTTTACCGAAGGTGCAGGCACCATAAAGACCCTCCTCGACAAGACCGTTGCCGACTTCACCGCGACTACCACTTATCAAGGTCTTCAGTATCTGTATTTTAATTATAATGCAGGAGCAAAACGCTATGCCATCACCACTCGCGTTAAGCGTACAAGCAGTCTTGGCTCGCTCTACGGTAACTACCAGTATGGTGAAGACGGCACCATCAAGATGACATTCACCGGCAAGGATGGTGACAGCAATGGCACAAGCCGCCTCAGCCGCGTACCCTCTCTTCAGGATATGCTTGACCGCCTCTCTGCCGTCACTTGGAAAGTCACCACCGACTCACCAATGGCCCCAGAGCGCCTTATTCTCACAAATACTACAGATTCTTCAGAGTATTTCGTAGTTAATCTTCGGTAATAACTATTATCACTTCAGATATGTCTATGAAGACATATCTGAAGTGATAATCCAACCAAATACTGAATTTTCTCACTAATCATATTACGTTTATGAAAAAGTTTACTCTTCTTTCTTTAGCAATTAGCAGCATATTGCTTGCTAATGCTGGCGCACCGAAATCAATAAAGGTGCAAAGGACTCTAAACACGGGCACTCCCATCGAAGCTACTCGCGTAATGTCTTCAAAAAATCCCAAATTAGAAGCAACCCGAATGGAATTACATAGTAATTCCCCAATAATGCTGAATGCCGCTTCGGAAAACACAACTAATAATACAATAGACGAAGGACAATCATCAAATATATATCCAAATTACTTTTATCCAACCGGAACATTGTTCCCCATCATGTGGGTCTATCAAGAACAAAATGGACAAATGGTAGGTCCGTTATATGCAACCATGGGTAATTGGTTTCTTCCTGCATGCTCAGAGGTAGTTTTCCCTAACATGTCATATGAAATTGATGGAACATCAATATTCCTTGCTCAAAACCCAGAATCAACATGGGCATACCAATACGGTATCATCAATCAAAACTATTTCGTGGGATCTTTTCAAGATGTAGTTGAAGATTTGGCTGTAGCACTCGGTCCGCACCCACTTATCAATATGGGATTTGAAGCACCTACTTTGACTGTTAATGGGACTGATTTTGTAATCGGAACCACACAAACTAATGGAACGACAACCACTACATCACCTGACTTCATAGTTGCAGGAGGTGATGGTAAGTTAAATCCAGGTCTTCAAACTAATTTTATCACAATAAATAAAGTATCCGACAATATTGAATATGGTTCATTAGTCGCCAACTACAATAGAGCTGATGATCCGGCAACATTTAATGAAGTATTTGGAACCGGAGATAAAGAAGGCGCAATATATACTAACTATTCAGCAACTGCTGTTCGTGAGATGCATTTCGGTAGTGCAGAACTTGCCGAATATGGTCTTAAAACAGACGATTTCTTTGGATTTGGCCAAGCTTTTGAAACTGGCAACGAAGGTGGTTATCTATACAGAATAGCAATACCGGCATACATGTCTGCAGAAGATGGAGCTGAAGCCACATTCACTCTGTATCGCATTGATACCAAAGGCTCTGGAGAAAATGAATATCAAGAGTGGGTTGAAGTCACAAGCGGTATATACACCTATGAAAAATCATCACGCACTCTTCAAATTGCAGGTATTGATATTTATGATGAAGAGAATGACAAGGATTATATCCACCTTGATCCAAACAGTCTTTACATTGTAGTAATCTCAGATCTTGGATCATTTGATGGTTTTATACCAACTATGCCAGAGTTTACTTTAGATAAGACTGATGCACAATCTGTAATGAGCGCCGATGCAAATAATCGCGGACAAGCATATCTGATCTATGTTAATGAAGATGGCATTGCTCCTGTTAGTGCAGACTACAATTGGTCTACTGACAATCCTAATAATGCACTTTATTATCCTGCATTAAATTTAATGCTCACTATCAAATATCCATATATTACTCCTGTTGCACGATTTATAGAAATGGTAACATATTATCCAATACGTGATGCTAGTATCAATTCAGTCGATCTCGAATTTTTCAACATGGGAGAAGGCTCTACTCTTGATGCAGCACGTGCAATTGTATTCTCGGATATGAAAGCCGATGATCTTCTCAAATCTATTGAATACTCTACTCCAGAGTTGAAAGACAAACTCAAAATTATGATTGTCGATGATGAAGACTTCTCAGATGGTACTGTAAATTATGAATCTGCACAACGAGATATCCTGATTGTAGCTCTTGATGATATTCCTGCTAATTCATGGATAAAACTTCATAATTTTAATGCAACCGTTACATTCAATCTACCTGCGCACGACACTTCTGCAATCGGCAGCGTAGTTGCTGACGGCGAGGCTGTAGCTACCGAGCTTTACGACCTCCAGGGCCGCAAGCTCTCCGGTGACGCTCAGGGCATCGTGGTCAAGAAGATGACAATGGCCGACGGCTCTGTAAAGACCGTAAAAGTTGTGAAGTAATTCACCCTCGACTCACACTAAGATTTCTCCATACAGCATCTACGGCCACACAGCCGTAGATGCAAAAAAATAAGAGCGGACCGGCCATCACAATCGCCTCCGCTCCATAAGAAAACAACACAACATGGAATTGAATTAATAACAGCTAATTTTTTGAATTCCCAGGAGGCGGGTTGCCGTGAGGCACCCCGCCTCCACTCTTTTATCGGGAGGCCACTGCTTTAGCGTGCCGCACAATGCATCTTCCTCCACACTTCCGTTCCCTTACATTTACCCCAACCAAAACGTAGGGCACGCACCTCGGTGCGTCCGCCATCCACACTACAATCGACCAATTGCGCACATATACCTCCGCGATCTCCGAATGCTTCGCGATCTCCCCACTCCATCCTCGTCCAACTGCCGTTAAAAAACATTAACACACCGCTCCACTCTCACAAACTTTTCCTAACTTTGCATCTTGAATCAATGCATCTTATGTCAAGACTACTCACCATAATACTCTCAGCTATCATCGCACTGATGGCAACCTCATGCGGCGAATACCAGCGCATGCTCAAATCGGCCGATGCCGACGCTCGACTCGACTTCGCACGCCGCGCATTCGAAAAGAAGAAGTACACTCAGGCCGCCACAGTCCTGACCGACATAGTCACTACATTCAAGGGAACCGCAAAAGCCGAAGAGTCGCTATATCTGCTCGCACTCTCCCACTACGAAAACAAAGACTACTTCAACTCCGGAGCCTACTTCAAGACCTACTACACCCGCTATCCCAAGGGACGCTATGCCGAGATGGCCCGCTTCTATTCCGGCTACGGCTACTACCTCGACTCTCCAGAGCCTCAGCTCGACCAGTCGGGCACCATAACAGCCATAGAAGAACTTCAGGCGTTTCTCGACTACTTCCCAAAAAGCGATAAAGTACCCGTGGCCCAGCAAGCCATATTCGAGTTGCAGGATAAGCTCACACTCAAAGAGTTGCAAAATGCACAGCTCTACTACAACCTCGGCACATACATGGGCAACAACTACGAGTCGGCAATCATCGTAGCACGCAACGCCATTAAGAACTATCCATATTCAAAATACAAGGAAGACCTTGAAATGCTAATCCTCAAATCGCGCTATCAGGAAGCCGACCAGAGCGTTGAGGAGAAAAAAGCCGACCGCTTCCGCGACGTTGTCGACGAGTACTATTCATTCACCAACAACTGGCCCGACAGCCACTACCGCCGCGAAGCAGACAACATACTCAAGATCGCACAGAAATACGTAAAAGAGTAACATACAATTATATATGGACTACAAGAAAACAAACGCTCCTCTCAACACCACAACACGCGACCTCGTAAAAATGGCCGAGCCAACCGGCAACATCTACGAAACCGTATGTATCATCGCCAAGCGCTCCAACCAGATTGCCGGCGAAATGAAGCACGACCTCGAAAAGAAGCTTCAGGAATTTGCTTCACTCAACGACAACCTTGAGGAGATCTCCGAAAACCGTGAGCAGATCGAAATCTCACGCTACTACGAGAAACTCCCGAAGCCTACCCTCATAGCCACTCAGGAATATCTCGAGGACAAAATCTTCTGGCGCAACCTCGCCACCGACAAAAACCTCGACTAAACAGCTTAGTTGTCCGAGTCGTCCGGGATCTACAGCCAAAAACGCCTGCCATTCCGGACCCTCCGGGATCTCCAACACAATACTCACTAACGGCTCGATTAAGCAAAATCTTTACTGAAATTTTATTTTTCAGCAAATAATCGCTAACTTTGTGCGCCCGAAATCCACGATTACGGCGCAATTTACTTATAATCAATTTATTCACATACTTAACTCTCGAAAGAATGCACTTAAATTCTGAAGAAAAAGTTAACATCTTTGAGAAATACGGTAAGGGCAAGACTGATACTGGCTCACCTGAAGCTCAG
>CANPDS010000027.1 GCA_947573015.1 uncultured Muribaculum sp. | reverse complement strand
GGTTTGCCGGCATATTCAAAAAGGCTGAACCGGGTAAGGCGCATATATACAAGGTCGTTGTATTTGGCTTTTACTCCGTCGGGGTTGTCTTTTATGACGCGCATGTAGACTGTGCCGTCCTCATCCATACGGTAGTATGGTGCATTTTCGCCCATTTCAAACACACTGTCGGCTGGGACGTCGCCTACTACGCGCTGGTCGGCGAGGTAGGCGTTGATATATTTTGTCTCGTCATTGAGCAGTTCGGCATAGCTTTTGGTGTCACTGCATGAACTGAGCATTGCAGCGGCTGGAGCAATGAAAGATATATACAGGAGTATGTTGCGGAATAATTTCATGTCCTTATTTGTGGAGTGTAGTTTATGTGGAAATATATGTTTTATGCTTGGCCAAGATATTTTTCGATATCCGGGAATGTAGAGCGGAACAGGTCTATGGCTTCTTCCAGAGTGCATTTAAGCTCTCCTCCGGCGGCATTTATATGGCCTCCTCCGTTGTAGTATTTTGCACAAAGAAGGTCGGCACGGAAGTTGCCTGTGCTGCGTGTAGACACTTTTATCTGGTCTTTGTCCTGACGCAGATATACGGAGTATACCATATCCTCGATTCCGAGCGGTGCGTTGACAAGTCCCTCGTCATCGCCGGGATGGTAGTCGTAGCGTTTCAGCTCGTCCTGAGTGAGAACGATGAGCGCTGTGTGCAGCTCCGGGAATATCTCCATACGTTCGGCAATAGCATAGGCATGTAGCTTGAGCGTGGCAGTGGAGCGGGTATTCATCACGCGCTTGTAGAGGTCGTCTTTGTTGATACCTTTGCGGAGCAGTTCGGCGATGATGATGTAGAGATCGGGGTCGTTGGAGTTGTAGGTGAAGTTGCCGGTATCGGTCATCATGCCTGTGTATATGCATGAGGCAGCCTTGCGATCGATGCGGTCGAACAGTTCGAGACGGCAAAGCAGACGGAATACAAGCACCGAGGTAGATGACTGTTCGGGATGTGATATGATTACCTGCGCGAATGGTTCGGGTCCTTCATGATGGTCGATCATGACTTTTGTGGCAGGGGATGCTGCAAGTTCATCGCGCATGCGGTCTACGCGATATAGGGCATTGAAGTCGAGGCAGAACACCAGATCAGCGTCCTGGAGAAGCTGATGTGCGAAGTCGGGATACATAGTGTAGGGCACTACCTCTTTCACTCCTGGAAGGAAACGCAGATTGCGCGGTGGGCGGTCGGGCGTTACCACTTTGGCCTCTTTGCCGATGTTGGCAAGAGTATGGGCCAATCCGAAAGCTGAGCCAATAGCATCACCGTCAGGCGATTTATGGCACGTGATTACTATGCGCTCGCTCTCTTCGAGCAATTTGCGCACGGCCTTTACATTGTCCTCGTTAATGACTGATTTTAGCATAACTCACAAAGGTACGCAAAAAAGCCATATCGGGCCAAACGGCAAGCCCCGTTTTTAGATTTTATTTCCGGATTTTAGTTTTTTTGAGATTCGATATTAAAAAACTCGGACCACTAAGATCTGGAGATATGTCATTCTTTTTCGGTGCCGGACATGGATGACGGTCTTTAATTACAAGTCGAGGATGCCGGAAGGAAGGGTCATGGAGAGTATATGGCTATCGGTGTCAATATCATCGATAAGCTCATCGGCTACGGGAATGTAGACGGTGGAGCCATCGGGACGATCGACAATGAACAGCACGTTCTCCGTGCTGTCGTCAATGTCGGCAATGAGTCCTATTTTGATTTTTGAGTCACAATCGGTCAGTGTGTAGCCTATGAGATCGGAAGCATAGAAACCCTCTTCGTCGGACATTTCGTCAGGCTCGGTCACTCCATCGGCAGTGAGGGCATACAGCACATGGTTGGTAAGAGATGCGGCTTCATGCTCGTTGTTCACATCATCGAGAGCAAGGATAAGTGTGTCGGCACCCTTGCGGCGGATTGAACCGATGAAAAACGGCACATATATTCCGTCTATGAGCAATACTATGCGGTGCATCACGTCGGTGTCTACATCGACATCAAGATATGCGTTGATCTCTCCATTTATGCCATGGGGCTTTCCGAGGCGTCCTATCTCCGTGAGTTGGTCGGATGTGATCATTTCAATGAGGTGTTATATGGTGTGAAGCCGTGGTGATTATAATATCAGTAAGTGTCAGTCGGTAACACGCATGATTTTTGCGCCAATGGCGTTGAGTCGTTTGTCGATTCCTTCGTATCCACGGTCGATCTGGTCGATGTTCTGTATCTGGCTTGTGCCTTTGGCGCTCATTGCGGCGATAAGCATGGCGATTCCGGCACGGATGTCGGGCGACACCATTGAGGTGGCACGCAGTGAGTTGAGGTGTCCTGACCCGATCACGGCGGCGCGGTGTGGATCGCAGAGTATTATCTGTGCTCCCATGTCGATGAGCTTGTCAACGAAGAACAGGCGGCTTTCGAACATCTTCTGATGTATGAGTACGCTTCCGCGTGCCTGTGTGGCGACAACGAGGAACACACTCAGGAGGTCGGGTGACAATCCTGGCCAAGGGGCATCGGCGAATGTCATGATGGAGCCATCCATGAATGTCTCGATCTCATATTCATCATGGGCGGGTACGATTATATCGTCGCCATCGCGGTTGATGGTGATACCGAGGCGCCGGAAACTGTCGGGAATGATGCCAAGTTCGTCGTAAGCGACATTGCGCATGCGTATTTCGCTGCCTGTCATAGCGGCCATCCCAATAAAACTGCCCACTTCGATCATGTCGGGAAGTACGCGATGAGTGGCCCCTCCGAGCGAGTCAACACCGTGAATAGTGAGAAGATTGGAGCCGATCCCCTCAATATTCGCTCCCATTGCCGTGAGCATGCGGCATAGTTGCTGAATATAGGGTTCACAGGCGGCGTTGTAGATTGTTGTGGTGCCTTTGGCGAGCACTGCAGCCATAACAATATTGGCAGTGCCGGTCACGGATGCTTCATCGAGGAGCATGTAGGCACCTTTGAGTCCGGAAGCTGTGACTTCATAGGCTTGAATGTCGGTGCGGTAGTTGCATTCGGCTCCCAGTTTCTGTATGCCGATGAAGTGTGTGTCGAGGCGTCGGCGCCCGATCTTGTCGCCTCCAGGCTTGGGTAGAACGGCATAACCGAATCGGGCCACCAATGGGCCGAGAAGCATCACCGATCCACGCAGAGCGGCTGCACGGCGGCGAAATTCCGGTGTAGAGAGATACTGGATATTGATGTCGTCGGCTTGAAACGCATAAGAGTGGGGCGACAGGCGTTCGACTTTGCTTCCCATTTCGGCGAGGAGCGATATGAGATTGTTTATGTCGAGAATGTCGGGAACATTGTCGACCACTATGCGCTCTGGAGTGAGGAGTGTGGCGCAAATGATTTGCAAGGCTTCATTTTTGGCACCCTGCGGGGCAATGTCACCGTGCATGCGGTGGCCACCCTCAACGATAAACGTGCTCATTTTTTCTTCTTTTTCTTCTTGGATGGAGTGGGGGGAGCTACTACTTTGAACTGATGCAGCCGGCATGTGGATGGATCGAGACGTATGGCTCCGTGGCTGTAGTGGGCCAGATCCTTGAATACCTTTGCATCATCGACACCTTCGGGATTGATGGCGAGCAGCATCTTCTTCATATGGTTGGCAAGTAGGCTGACGAGTGCGTCGCGCTCCTCTCCCGGCTCCATGTGTGAGGCTGTTTCGATCATGGCCTCAAGATTGTGGCCGTAATGGCGGCTGTTGATGGAGTTGCTTGGGTAGAATACCGGCTGTGGGCGTGACTCCAGACTTTCTGCCTGAATCACCTCAAATGGATAGTCTATGTCGAGTTTGAAGTCGGCCATAATGGCCAGATGATCCCAAAGCTGCTGTTCGTAACCCTCTTTTTGCTTGATCTCAGGGAAGAGAGTAAGCATGCAGTCGATTATCGAGCGGGCACATGCATTGCGCTCGTCGCGGTCTTCGATAGTGAGGCAATGCTCTACCATCTGCTGTATGTGGCGGCCGTAGACGGGTAGCTTCAGATGCCGCTGTTGGGTGTTGTATGTAAGCATTCGTGAATAACTTTGTGTCAAAGTTAATGGTTTTCGGCGTATGGTGCAAGAGGATTATTCTTCTGTTTGCTGACCGGTAGCCGGAGATTGTGTGGACATATGGTTGAAGCCTTGTGCGCGAAGTGGCATTTCTGTTCCATCGCGTGTGACGAGCGCACAGCCGAGACTTTCTTTAGTTATATGGCCTATTACCTTCACTCCGGAGATATCCTTTACCTTTTCGTGGTCGGATAGTGGCACGGTGAAGAGCAGTTCGTAATCCTCGCCTCCATTTAGTGCGGCGGTGACGAGATTCATGCCAAGCTCCTCGGCCATTACAGCTGTCTGGTAGTCGATGGGAATGCGATCTTCATATACACGGCATCCGGTGTGGCTGCGTGTGCAGATATGGAGCAGTTCGCTCGACAGACCGTCGGAGACGTCGATCATTGATGTCGGTTTTACGCCTGCAGCAGCAAGTGAGGCAACTATGTCGCGTCGTGCCTCGGGTTTGAGCTGTCGTTCTACAAGGTATTCCTTGCCGTCGAATTTAGGAATGAAATCCTTCTGTCCGGCAGAAGCGATTTTCTCGCGCTCCAAAAGCTGCAGACCCATGTATGCCGCGCCGAAATCGCCGCTCACGCATATCAGATCGGTGTCTTTGGCGCCGTCGCGATATACGATGCGGTCGGATGGTGCGTCGCCGATGCATGTCACCGAAATTACCAGTCCTTGACGTGATGCGGTTGTGTCGCCTCCCACCAGATCAACGCCATATACCTCGCACGCTGTGCGCAGGCCGTCGTAGAGGGCGTCGATGTGCTCCACGGCAAATCGTTTTGATATGCCGAGCGATACTACTATCTGGCGTGGAGTGCCGTTCATGGCGTATATGTCGCTGAAATTGACTACTGCGGCTTTATATCCAAGATGCTTCAGGGGTACATATGTGAGGTCGAAGTGCACGCCTTCGAGCAGCATGTCAGTCGTCACGAGCACGTCTGTATCAGCGTAGCGCATTACTGCAGCATCATCGCCCACTCCGCGCAGTGATGCTGTGTTGACAAGCGGAATGTCGTTTGTGATTCGGTCGATTAGGCCGAACTCACCTATGTTGGATATTTCAGTAAGTTTCGGTTCTTCCATATTTGGATTGTTTGTAACGCATGGACGCATCCCAGATACGTCAGAGTTAGAAGGCTATTATGAAATGGAGGACGCACCGGGATGCGTCCTCTGCTTTTTTAGTCGTTTGTATGGTTTGTGTGTGGACGTGCGATCAGAAACGGTTGACCAGCTCTGTCATGATCTCCATCATCTTGGGTTGGGCTGCCTGAGCAGCTTTCTGCACCTCTTCGTGGGACACTTTTTCCACGATGCCCTCCACACCGAGGTCGGTGATGACAGAAACTCCGAACACCTCTATGCCCATGTGGCGGGCCACGATTACCTCAGGTACGGTAGACATGCCTACAGCATCGCCTCCGATTATGTGGAAGTATTTGTATTCGGCGGGAGTCTCGAATGTGGGGCCTTGTGTGCCGACATATACACCGTGCATCACACGTATACCCTTTTCCTGAGCAATCTCCTTAGCCTGCTTGATAAGGCGCTGTGAGTAGGCTTCGCTCATGTCGGGGAAGCGCGGACCCCATTCCTCGTAGTTTTTACCACGGAGCGGATGCTCTGGGAAGAGGTTGATGTGGTCGGTGATTATCATTATGTCGCCGATCTCAAATTCTGGATTCATGCCTCCGGCGGCGTTGCTCACGAAGAGGGTCTTTATACCGAGCTCGTGCATCACGCGGATCGGGAATGTCACGGTCTTCATATCGTAACCCTCGTAGAAGTGGAACCGTCCCTGCATGGCCATGACGGGACGGTTGCCGAGGCGACCGAAGATGAGGTTGCCGCTGTGGCCCTCTACTGTCGATACCGGGAAATTTGGAATTTCGTTGTAAGGTATATATTGTTTGTCGGCGATTGAGTCGACAAGTGCTCCAAGGCCTGTGCCGAGGATAATGGCGGTGGTTGGGAGCGGAGTGTTGACGCGGCCACGGATATATTCGGCCGTCTCTTTGATTTTTGCTAACATGAGAATATAACGGTATACGTGGGTATATGGTTTTATTTAAATTCCGGCATATGGATTAATGGACGGTATGCCGAAAATTGTTATTTCCTTAATTTTGAGGCTGTAGGCGAGTTGAACTCGCGTATTATCTGACGCAACTCGATGTCGAACGGATTGCAGTTGCGTGGCATCTTCTGAGGCATGAACTCGACTTTGATCGGCAGATAGAAGGTGGTGCATTTAAGTTCTGGTGGAAAATATGGGTTGTGGGCCATTCTTACCGAATCTTTCTCGGTTGTTATGATGTATTTATGTGCACCTTCCATTGAGTCGAACGCTTTTGTGAGTTCGGCGAAGTCACTGCGTGTGAAATTGTGGTGGTCGGGGAATCGAAGCACTTTTACCTTGGCCTTGAAGCTTTTGATATAGCGCACGAGAGGCTTTGGATTGGCTATGCCGGATACTATCAGCACGGCATCGTCGGGATTGAGCCATTCCAAACCGGGCACATAGCGTACTTCTTCCGGGAACACACTTACGAGATGGCCGTAGCGGTAGTGGGAGAAGTATAAGCGCTGATACGGGAATAACTTCAGATTATCGTAAATGATGCTTACATCACCGGGGCGTATGTCGGATGGACATTTGGTGACGATGACTATTTTTGCTCTTGTGAGGGCGTGCATCGGCTCGCGCAGGTGTCCCAACGGCAAGAGGTCGTCATTGTAGACTGGACGATGCCATTCGGTGAGCACAATTGATGCCTCGGGCTTTACATAGCGGTGCTGGAATGCATCGTCGAGCAGTATCAGATTGATGGCTGGATCGAGGCGCAGCAGTTCGGTGATGCCTTTGACTCGGCTCTCGCACACGGCTACGCGTACGTCATGGCCATATTTCTGGTATATCTGATAAGGCTCGTCGCCGATGTCCGACGGAGTTGACCGTTTGTCGGCGAGCACGAAACCTTTTGTACGTCTGCGGTACCCGCGTGATATTACTCCGATATGGTAGTCGTTGCGCAGCATGTCTACCACATATTCAGTATGTGGCGTCTTGCCCGTTCCGCCCACCGCTATATTTCCAACTACAATCACCGGCACCTGAAAAGTATGCTCTTTGAGTATGCCAATGTTGAACAGTTTGTTGCGCACTGCCATTACCATGCCGTAGATCCACGACAATGGTTTAAGTATCAGTGTGTCAACAAATCTGTTGTGGCGCATGTGCGTTGTTGATTATCTGTAGTGGTATGGGGTGTTCGCGACCTCTTTTGATGGTGTTTTACCTCTTGTTAATGGGTAACGGTAAATGGCATGCGGGCCTGTACGGGGTCCATGGTCTGAATAGACTGTATAGCCTTGTAGACCGGATATGCTTCGCCAAGTTCCTGCTTGAGGAGTGTCTGTTTCATCTGAGCCTGATTGAGAATCAGTTTTTCCCACCATGTGCCTTCCGGATCGGGGTATTCATCGATGGCATAAGATGATATGCCTTCATTTTCGGCAAGGGCCATTATGCAGTCGTCGAGTGTGCCGAGTTGGTCTACAAGGCCTATCTCAAGGGCCTTTGTGCCGTCCCATACTCGGCCTTCTGCAATGGCTTTGATGGAATCTACGCTCATGCCACGTCCCTGGGCGCAACGGCCTACGAATGTTTCATATCCGCGTTCGATCATGTTCTGCATGGCTTGGCGCTGCACTGGGGTGAATGGCTTCATTATGCCCATCATTGAGTTGGGATTGGATGCTACAAGGTGGTAGTTGATGCCGAGATGATCCTGCATGAGACCTTCGATCGAGGGGATGAGACCGAATATTCCGATGGAGCCGGTGATGGTAGTGGGTTGGCAGAAAATCTGGTCGGCGCCACAGGATATGTAATAACCACCAGATGCGGCAACGTCGCCCATTGATACGTAGAAAGGCTTGCCGGTGCTTTTGAAATATTCGAGGGCTTCCCATATCTGCTCTGAAGCATAAGCACTGCCGCCGCCGGAGTTGACACGGAGCACGAGCGCCGACACATCATTATCGTCGGCAAGGTCGTAGATGAGCGGTGCCATATCTGCTCCTACTATACCTTCGTCGCCATCCTGTACGATGTCGCCGACAGCGTAGAGCACAGCTATTCTATAGTCGGATTTTGATGTAGCCTTGCGGTATTTGTGAGCAAATGAATGTTCGAGATATTGTGATGGGGATATGAATCTTAGATTGTCGTCGGCATCAATGCCCGACATCGCTTTTAGCGTTTGCTCGGCATCGTGGCGGTAGCACAGTGAGGTCACAATGCTGCGTGAGGGGAATGTGGCTGGATCTTGTGTTACGATCATGCTGTCGGCCCAGTTGTTGACCTCTGTAGGATCGATGTCGCGGCCTGCGCCGATTGCTGTGCGGATGGCTGACCATATGGGATCCATATAGGCGAGTGTCTGCTCGATATTGGCTTCGCTTGGACCATTGAGAATGAATGGCTCTACCGCGCTCTTGTATGTGCCTACTTTCACCACTTGCATCTCAACGCCTACTTTGTCAAGCAGTCCTTTGAAGTAGAGCAGTCCGGCTCCTACGCCATGTATGTCGATTGCTCCTGCAGGGTTGAGCCATAGTGAGTCGGCGGTAGAGGCGAGCAGGTAATCGGCCTGTGAATAGGAATCGGCATATGCAGCGATCCATTTTCCGGAGTTGTGAAATGTATTGAGCGCTTCGTTGACCGACATGAGGGTGGCCACGCCTGCCGATACACCTCCACAGTCGAGATATATGCCCTCGATTCTTGGGTCGGTCGATGCTATTTTGATCGATTCAAGCAGGCGGTTTAGCGAGATGGAGTTGTTTTCCATCCCTTGAAGTTGCTGCATAAGGGTGGTGCCTTGCTCGCGTTCTACTATTTCTGATGAGAGATCGATATATAATATTGAATGTTTTTCTGTGGGTGGATGCTGCTGTCCGATGCTCATAAGCATCATTTGTATCATCATATACATCATGCCAAGCACGCTGAGCGCACCGGTGAGGATTATGCCGGTCACTACGGCCAGCGTCGTCATGCAAAATTGCTTGAAGTTCATGCGTCTATTATTCTTTTCGATAATCTTTGTATCAATGCGCGTGGTTGCTGCATGTATACGCATGCGGTGTGCGTGGAAGATACTATTCCTTGCAAAGTTAACATTTCAGATTTACAAATGCAAAATGATATGCATAAAGGTTATAGTAATCATATAATTTTCGGCGTGTGCGTAGGGCTTATGGTCAGTATATATTAAACACACTCTAAATAAACTGAGATTTTTGCGTAAATTTGCACTTTCAAATCAGCTCGACGTATACACTCATGATACTTTTCCCGAACGCCAAGATAAATTTAGGATTATATATTACAGAAAAACGTCCCGACGGGTATCACAATTTGCTTACGGCATTTTATCCTGTGGGATGGCGTGATATTCTTGAGATAGTGCCGGCGCGTGGTGTGGAGACAACACTTACTGTGTCCGGCCGTGGCGTAGACTGCCCTCCTGAAGAGAATCTTGTGATGCGTGCCTATCGCGCGTTGGCCGAGAAGGTACCGTTACCGCCGGTAGACATTTATCTTAGAAAAGTGATTCCTGACGGGGCCGGTCTTGGTGGTGGAAGTGCTGACGCTTCGTTCGCTATAATGGGGCTGAACAGCTTGTTTGGGCTTGGCCTGACTTCGGAGGAGATGGCCGATGTTGCGGTCGGGATCGGAGCCGATTGTCCGTTCTTTGTCTATAACCGTCCGATGATTGCTACCGGGATTGGTGACGTGCTTTCGCCTGTAGAGGTGTGCTTGGCGGATATGCCGATATTGATAGTGAAGCCGCGTGTGCATGTTCCTACCCGGAATGCCTATTCGGGAGTGGTTCCGCGTGTGCCTGATGTGGATTTGAGGTCAATTCTGGCTTCTCCGGTTGATACATGGCAGGGACGGTTGATAAATCAATTTGAGGAGACTGTTTTCCCGGCACATCCCGCTATTGCTGCGCTTAAGGAGGAACTGCTTGCTATGGGAGCCTCTTATGTGTCGATGTCCGGATCCGGAGCATCGGTTTTTGGCATATTCCCGGGATATGACAGTGCCAAGTTGTCACTTGCCGCAGCAGAGAGATTTGCTGATATGGATTGGTTTGTATCTACCAACCGTATGTGAATGAACGTTATCGGTACCGATGTGTTTATATAGGTAGTACAAATGTAAAATACGGCACTGTTTTTGCAGTGTCGGATAATATATACAATAATAATGAAAAGGAAAAAATCGAAATATATGGATAAGAATAAGAATCGCGATAACGAGTTTGACCAGCAGAATTTGGCCGACGAGGAGATCTCGGTTAATGACATTGACAATGTGTCTGCCGAACAGCAGGATGAAGAGGCAGCCAAGGATATGGCCAATGAAGAGATGCAGCGTGCCGACGAACTTCAGAAGCAACTTGATGAGACAAAGGCTCAGCTTGAGAAAGAGAAGAAAGAGTATCTTTTCCTGATGGCTGAGTTTGATAATTTCCGCAAACGTACGCTTAAGGAGAAGAGTGAGCTTATCAAGAATGGCGGCGAGAATGCTCTGAAGGGCCTTCTGCCTGTTGTCGATGACTTCGAACGTTCGCTTGATGCCATCAATGCCAGTGAGGATGCCGCCTCGATAAAGGAGGGTGTCGAGCTTATCTATAACAAGTTTGTAAAATACCTCGAACAGAATGGCGTGAAACCGATCGATTCTGCTCCTGGCACAACTTTTGACACCGAACTTCATGAGGCTGTGACCATGTTCCCAGCCCCTGATGAAAGCCAGAAAGGCAAGGTGATCGATACCGTACAGAAGGGCTACATGCTCCATGATAAAGTGCTCCGCCACGCCAAGGTGGTTGTTGGTCAATAATAAAATTATCACACTGCCGATATGGACAACAAACGTGACTATTACGAAGTGCTCGGCGTGGATAAGAACGCCACTCCGGAGCAGTTGAAGAAGGCTTATAGAAAACTGGCCCTCAAATACCATCCCGATAAGAATCCCGGCGACAAAGCCGCCGAGGAAAAGTTTAAAGAGGCTGCCGAGGCTTACGATGTGCTGTCGGATGCCGATAAGCGTGCCAAGTATGACCAGTGGGGACATTCTATGGGTCCTACAGGTTTTGGTGGTGGCGGAGGCGGTGGCTTCCATGCCAGCGGTATGTCAATGGAGGATATCTTCTCTCATTTCGGCGATATATTCGGCGGTGGCAGCTATGGCGGTTTCGGTGGTTTTGGCTCAGCTGCAGGCGGAGCGCCACGCCGCCGTCAGCCTAAAGGAAGCGACTTGCGCATCAAGGTGAAACTGACGTTGAGCGAACTTGCTACCGGAGTCACCAAGAAACTTAAGCTTCCGCGCTATGTGCAGTGTCAGCATTGCAACGGTACAGGAGCTAAGGATGGTACTGCATTCCAGACATGTCAGCGTTGCCATGGATCTGGTGTGATCGAACATGTGCAGCAGACATTCCTCGGTCCGATGCAGTCTACCGCTACATGCCCTGATTGTCATGGTGAGGGTAAGACCATCACTCAGCGCTGCGAATATTGTGGTGGCGAAGGTATCGTGCGTCAGGAGGAGGTTGTGGAATTCAGCATACCTGCAGGCGTAAGCGATGGCATGACTCTTCAACTCAAGGGTAAGGGCAATGCAGCCCGTCATGGTGGAGTCAACGGCGATCTGCTCGTTGTTATTGAGGAGATTCCCGATCCTGAGTTGATACGTGACGGCAACGATGTTGTCTACAATCTTATGCTCGACATTCCTACCGCCACCCTTGGTGGATCGGTTGAGGTGCCGACAATTACAGGCAAGGCCAGACTTAAGATTCCAGCCGGTACTCAGCCTGGTAAGGTGTTGCGTCTGCGAGGCAAGGGGCTCCCATCACCTGAAGGATATGGCAATGGGGATCAGCTTGTAAACATCATGGTATACATCCCTGAGCAACTTAACGATACTGAACGTAAAGCGATCGAGAGCCTTCAGGGTCAGCCTAATGTGCAGGCTTCCGATTCTATAAAGAAGCGGATATTCTCGCGTTTGCGCCACATATTCAATCCGGAAAATTAGATAAACAGTTTTTAGGGATATAAACGATGTCGGCATAACAGATTCAAGTCTGATATGCCGACATCGTTTATACAATAGTTCGTTTTTACCGAACTATTGTAACTGAATTAAACTTATTTCAAAAATTAAATCCAGAACGGATCTTTACCATAATCAGTTACGCTGGCCTGTTAATAGCGGGTAAGTGATATCTGTATTGTGACTTTGTGTTATCAATATTCAGATGCTATCCAGGAGTAGGGACGCATGAACGTGCGTCATTATTATTGTATGTTGCGGCTATAGGCGTGCAGTGAGTTCTTCGGTTGTAATTGTGGTCAGTACCGCTTTTCCGTCGGGTGTATATCCTGGTGCTGACAACTTGAAGAGGTCACTCAGTAGATGGTCGATCTCGGATGATGTTAGCGTCTGTCCCGGGCGCACGGCAGCAGATCGGGCCATTGACAGGGCTATACGATTGCGCATGTCTGAGCCGAGTTCATCGCCGGTATCTGTGGCAGTGGCTATAAGTTGTTCTATGACGTTGCGTGGATTGACTTTGTCGAGCACCGATGGCATGCCGTTGACACACCATGTGTTGTCGCCAAGGAATGCTATGTCGAAACCGAGTGCGGCGAGCTCCTCGCATATGTCATCGAGTATAGAGCTGTCGGAGGCCGACAGCTGAAATGCCTCAGGAAACATTACGCGCTGCGTGGTGAATGCCTGCAAGGAGGCGAGCTCGATATAGCGGTCGTAGAGTATGCGCACGTGGGCACGATGCTGGTCGATCAGCAGTAGTCCGTCGTGGGACGGTGTGATGATATATCGACCTTTTATTTGTAGTGCTGCTGTTGTGTTTGCGGCATCTATTGGATCGGACGAAGTGGTGACATCCATGTTGTTGAACATCGAAGCGACTCTACCGGTAGATTCTTCTTGAGGGAGTGTGGCTGCCAGATCGTTGAAAGCACTTGGATGTAGGGTGGTCTCGCCCGGCGATGTTTTGGATGTGGTTTTGCTGCCGGTAAAATCGGAATATAGTTTGTCCCAGTCGCGTGTGGAGGCATGTCGTTCTACCTTGAATGCGCGTGAGGGGATTGTATTCAACTCTGTGTGGTTGCCTGTGGTGGGATAGGCTTCCGGCTCCGTACTGAATGTGCTCGGCTGGGTGTTGAAGGGATTATAGCTTGGATCAAGATCGAGACCATGGGCACCGTTAGCATTCGGGTCGAATACCGGAATCTCCGGAGCGTTGGTTTGGTCGAAATCGATAGAGGGCACGGCGTTGAATTTGCCTAAACCTTCGCGGATAGTTGCCGTGAGAATCTGCCAGATTGGCTGCTCGTTCTCAAATTTTATCTCGTTTTTGGTAGGATGGATATTGACGTCGATGGTCTCCGGATCTACTTCAAGATTTATGAAATATTGAGGTTGCTCTTCGGCTGGTATCAGTTGCTCATAGCATTGCAGCACGGCCTTGTGAAAATAGGGGTGGCGCATGTTGCGTCCGTTGACCATGAAATATTGTAGGGCTCCACGGCGGCGTGCGTTTTCAGGACGCGATACGAAGCCTGTGATCTTCACCAGCGATGTATCGGATATTACCGGCACGAGCTGCTTGTCGAGTGATTTGCCAAACAGATCTACTATGCGTTGTTTGAAAGTTGATTTAAGTAACTGATGCACTACCACATCATTGTGTGTCAGCAGGAATTCTATGTCGGGATTCACCAGGGCGAGGCGTTCAAACTCGCGTAGTATGTTTGACATCTCCACATGATCGCTTTTGAGAAACTTACGACGTGCGGGCACGTTGAAAAAAAGTTTCTTGACGGTCATGGTCGATCCGGGAGCGGACACTGACGGCTCCTGCAACTCGACTTTGCTTCCGGTGATTATTATGCGGGTGCCCATCTGGTCGGTGCGGCGCATGGTTTTCAGTTCTACCTCTGCCACTGCGCAGATGGA
>CANPDS010000026.1 GCA_947573015.1 uncultured Muribaculum sp. | reverse complement strand
ACAGCGGCATTTCCTACGCTTATGGTCGGATTGGCAGTGATACCTGATGCTTCGGCACGATATATTTTTGTGCCTTTTGGCAGGGATTTCAGTTCAATATCCACCTTAGCTGATGGCGTGTGTGCCGTAAGCCGCCGAGATTTAGGAGTCATGCTCTCTACATTTTTAAGGAAATCATAGGCCGATGAGGCATTATCACGATGTGTCGGTGGCTCAATCGGATCGGAAATCCATGAGCCGGAAATATCGGGGCGTTCATTGAAGAGTAGCACGTATTCATATATGTGGCTTGAATCGGATCGGCACGATAGGGTATCGGTCACTACATTCCCTTTGATGCGCATCGCACGCTGCATGTTTACTCCGGTATATGCATCATTGGCCGAAGCTGATGCATATGCACCGTTTTTATCGGATTGATAAGCAATGAGCTTACCTTTGCATCGAGCTTGGTCACATCCATCAACATTCATTGTGCTGTGGGATAGTGAGTGCTTGTACCATCCGAGATATTCCGGTGTGCCGTAACCGGATGTGCCGAAGTCGCTGAATATCTCTTTGTGGCCGTCGTGGAGTGTGAACGATAGTTTGTCGGGATGCTCATGTCCTCCGGCATTGTTGTTGTCAAACTTGAATACGAGTGTGGCATCGCCTGAGCGAAGACATGCGAATCCACTTTTGGGATAACATACGCTCTCCGGACGATAGCTTTGACTTTCTGCTTTCAGTTCAATGCCGGAAAGAAGCGCCTGACGGTCGGTACGATGACGGTGTGTATATAGCTCTGCAAGCATTTTGTCGTAGCGGTGTCCTGGGAAGCGGACATTGGCAATCTCGTAGAATGCTGCGAAGGCAGGAAGGTTGTCGCCATACCATCCGTCGCCATGTGAAGGGAACGACATATCGCTGTAGACACTTGCAGCCGGAGCTTCAAGCATCATCAGCATGTCATTGTCGAAAAGGTTTATTCCCAATCCCTGAGCGGCATTAGCGGTAAGCAACAGAGCCTCCAGAGGATAAAAATGATAATGAGCTGAGCCTTCATTGATCCATCCGTCGGAATTGAGATGTTGTTTCAGGAGCTTGCGGTAGCCGCGTTTGGGATCTTCAATAGCGCGTGTCATCAGAGAATCACAATCGGTAACAGCAGCACATGCGGCCATTCCGCTATTGTGCCACATTTGCCAGTTGGCTCCTGCGGGGCGGCGGGTGAGCATCTCTGCAACTCTGGCGAAAAGATCAGTTTCAACCTTGTCGCGTTCGTCGGGTGTCATGGCTTCCTCGACCATGTCGTAAGCTACAGCAACTGTGCTTATCCAACTTGATTCGTCGAGGCTCTGTGCAAATATACGTCCTGCATCAAATGCGTCTGGTGTATGTTTGAAGCTTTTGTTGTGCTCCATCATATCAGGATATGCATTGGCATAGTCTATCAGCATGTCGGCTGCGTATCTTGCATAGCGCTTGTCGCCGGTGGCGCGATAAAGGTAGGCTGAATTAATCAGATAAGCACCGTTGTGTGAGTGTACACGGTTTATCCATGCATAATCGAGGTGGGCATTGCCACTGACTTTAGTGCCGCATTCCGGGCATAAGTGTGCTTTTGGACTGTCCCAGTCGAATGAGTAGATTAGATTGTGCTTCGGACAGAAGTAGTGGTGGTAGTGGCCGCCAAGTCCTTCCGGTAGTTTCAGACTGTGTTTGCGGCGGCTCTCTACGGTATCGGTAAGTTGCTTAACGATATCGCGTCCGTATGGTAGCGCGGCGGCTTTGCGTATCGAACGTAGATCTGCATCAGTGATGAGGTGTCTGCCAGGGATGGCTTTGGCAATGTCACCACGGTAAAACGCACTTTCCATATTGGCTACAGCTTCTGCACCGGCGCCATCAAGGAGCATTTTGTGGCGCATGTCGCGCAGGAGGTAGAATGAAAGCCAGAATCCATGGTCGTAGCGCTGACGTGTGGAGCGCGGTTGTTGCCAGATTGCATACCATCGTGGATCAAGGCCGAGCCGACGTGATGTTTTCACACATTGTGCGGCGCGTTCTGAAGCGATGTCTGCAAGGCTGTCGGCTAAAGCTGTATAGTTGGCATAGGTGTAGCTTGATAGATCTATAAGCGATGTGGAGTCTGGGACGTCAAGGTCAATGAGAGATACGGTTTCTTCATATTTTTTGTCGCCGTCGAGGTCGAGTTTCATGGTATCGAAGAATCCGTTGCCGTCTGTGTCGAGATATTCTATAGTAGCAAAGGAGGAAGGATTGCGATCGAGACCCATCCAAAGACGGTCCCATCCCTGAAAGAAAGATGCGTCTTGATCAATGCGCCATACACCACGCTCCGCTCCATATAGGTGGAGCTTACCGTCGAGCGGACTTATATATAGTCGTCCTCCTCCGGAGTTGTCCCGGTCCCATTCGCCACGATCGCCGGTAGCGTCGCTCTGTTTGTGGTTGTCCACACCTCCGTTTTTCCATCCGGTGAGGAACGGGTCGCGATTTTCGTATAGCTCGACACGTTCCCAACGGCCACAGTCATCATCTTCATCATAGGTGAATTCGACCGAAGACCATTTGCCGCGGTTGAATATAGCATCAAAAGCCTGAGTGTGGTCGGGATATGTGAGATGGGTCAGCTTGCGGAATCGTGGATCGACAAATAGGGAATCGTGGGCCGGATTGCCTCGCAGATTGGCAACTGGATGAATCATATCCGAGTAGTCAAAGCCGGATCCTGAGAGGTGTAGTGTGAAATCAAGGTCGAATTCGTTGGCTGGGGCATTGTCATTGTCGATATCCACACTTAGAAATGCATGGTCGATTCGTCCGGACTGTTGCGGTCGTGAGGCATTGGGTGCTTTGGCATTCATCGGGTCGGTAAACCGGATTGTCATTTCCGATAGTCCATCATTGTCTGGATCGTAGAACAGGAATGGATTTTCCCAATTTTTATCAAGATCGATGAAGCGGTAGGTGCACTCATGCATTTTTGCAAATGCCGTGTGGCCGTGGTAATCTTCATGGAAGTCGCTCAGTCCGTAATGGTCCCAGCAACTTAATTGGAAGTTGTGCCAGTTGATATAGTTGAATACATTGTCGCGGTCGGTATCAAACATTATCATATAATGACCCTTCCATGCGTTTTCGGGAAGTGTGTCGGTTGGATAGTCTATTACGAATTGCAGGTCGGCATGGCCATCACCATCTGTGTCTACCCAGTCGATTATCATGTCGCCATGGGATGCAAATTTGCCATCGCGATTGCGGTCGATCAGCAGTGATCCTGATGACATGTCACCCTCTGTGTCACCGGGTTGCATGGTGCCGTTGTCATCAAGCCACATCACAGGAATTCCCCCTGATGTAATTGAACGGATGGCATCCGGCCTGCCGTCGCCGTCAAGATCAAGCTGTTCGGGAGTAAACCCTTGTGGGGGTAATGGAAGCCGCATGGGCAGCAGATGACCTTTGGTATTCCAATATCCATTGTCCTGACCATTAGCCAGGGGCATGGATATACATATGATGGCGGCAATGGCAAGGTGCGCGATGTGTGAAGTTTGCATGCTATTTAATCGTTTCGATGAAAGTGCTGATGAAGTGTTGCAAATTTAATAAATTATTCCGATATATTTTTGAGAGCCATAATGAATTGATTTAAACTTACTTCAAAATGTTAAATTCAGAACTGGTCTTGATCATTGAGTTTAATTTGCAATAAATTTAAATCAGTTCAATTACTTTTATTTAAAACAGACTATATTTTTAAGCATAAGGTTGCGTGATAACGGGGGATTGAGTAATTTTGCAGGCCGTCGGCATTAACGGGTGTAATATGCCCGCGTGAGTCATATGCGCTATTTGCGTAAGGCTTGATGTAATAAATTGTAAGCACCGGCGGCAAACGACAAAAGATAACCAGAAAGAAATGAAGACTGTACGTACAGCCCAGGAACTTAGTGAAGCTATTGAGGCCCTTCGGGCTGAAGGCCGCAGTGTGGGCTTTGTGCCGACAATGGGTGCACTGCATGCCGGCCATGTGTCATTGGTAGAAAGGGCGAAAGCCGAGAATGACGCAGTGGTAGTGAGTGTGTTTGTCAACCCTACCCAGTTTAATAATCCGGATGATCTGCGCACTTATCCGCGCACGGAAGAGGCAGATTGCGAAAAATTGGCAGCTGCTGGTGTCGACATCGCCTTCCTTCCAGGTGTTGAGGATATTTATCCAGAACCAGATACGAGGGTGTTTGATCTCGGACCTGTAGCCGATGTGATGGAGGGAGCGATGCGTCCCGGTCACTTTAATGGAGTGGCTCAGGTGGTTAGCCGTCTGTTCAGAATGGTAAATCCTGACCGTGCTTATTTTGGTGAAAAGGATTTCCAGCAGATTGCAGTAATCCGCCGTATGGTGGAGATTGAGGGTTTTGATATTGAAATAGTAGCGTGCCCGATAAAGCGTGAGGATGATGGTTTGGCGTTAAGTTCGCGCAATGTGCGTCTGTCGGCTGATCAGCGTGCGTTGGCTCCTGGTATTCATCGTGTGCTTGCCGAAAGTGTGGCTGATGCGCGTAGCCATAGTGTAGCCGAAGTGAAGAAGGCTGTAGCCGAAGCTATCAATGCTATCGATGGCATGGAGGTAGAATACTACGAGATTGTCAATCCAAATGATATGCAACCTGTGGCTGAGTGGCCTGACGGAGAGGCTGTGGGATGTGTCACGGTCTATATGGGCGATGTGCGCCTTATCGATAATATAAAGTATCCTATAGCATGATGCAAGTAGAGGTGGTGAAGTCAAAGATTCACCGTGTGACTGTCACAGAAAGCAATATCGATTATATCGGGAGCATTACCATTGATCAGGATCTGATGGATGCCGCCAATATACTTCCCGGTGAGCGGGTATACATTGTTGATAATAACAATGGCGAGCGTTTCGATACATATGCTATAGCTGGTGAGCGAGGATCCGGCATGATATGTCTTAATGGAGCTGCGGCACGTAAGGTGCTCCCCGGGGATATTGTCATTATCATGGCATATGCTCATATGCCTTATGATGAGGCCCGTACATTTAAGCCTGCCGTAATATTCCCAGACACAGCAACCAATAGGCTGCTGTGACTATCTTCTGCTGGTGCAGGGAGCTTTTCTTACACCCTCAAATTAATGAAATAACTTACACGACCATATGTTTGAAAATCTAAGCGAACGGCTTGAACGTAGTTTCAAGCTTCTCAAAGGCCAAGGTAAGATTACCGAAATCAATGTAGCGGAGACGTTGAAGGATGTGCGCCGTGCACTTCTCGACGCCGACGTCAACTATAAAGTGGCCAAGCAGTTTACTGACACGGTAAAGGCTAAGGCTCTGGGTCAGAATGTGCTCAATGCAATTCAGCCGGGACAATTGATGGTGAAGATCGTGCATGATGAACTTGCAACCCTTATGGGTGGTGAGACTGCGCAGATCAATCTTTCCGGCAATCCGACTGTGATACTCATGTCGGGCTTGCAAGGTTCTGGTAAGACCACAATGAGCGGTAAGCTCGCTAAAAAGCTCAAGAGCGAGAAGTCAAAGCGTCCGCTACTTGTGGCTGGTGACGTATATCGTCCTGCAGCAATTGAGCAGCTGAAGGTGCTGGGTGCCCAGATTGATGTGCCTGTATATACCGAGGATGGTAATAAAAATCCTGTAGAGATTGCCGAGAATGGTATCCGTTATGCCAAAGCTAACCATTACGATCTTGTGATTGTCGATACCGCAGGCCGTCTGGCTGTGGATGAGCAGATGATGCAGGAGATCGCTGCTATAAAGAAGGCTGTAAAGCCTCAGGAAACACTGTTTGTAGTAGACTCGATGACCGGTCAGGATGCAGTGAATACTGCACGTGAGTTTAACGATCGTCTTGACTTTGATGGTGTAGTACTGACTAAGCTCGACGGCGATACCCGTGGTGGTGCCGCTCTTTCGATACGTACAGTTGTAGACAAGCCAATCAAGTTTGTAGGTACCGGAGAGAAGCTTGATGCTCTCGACTATTTCCATCCGGCACGTATGGCTGACCGTATTCTCGGTATGGGCGATATAGTTTCGCTTGTAGAGAAAGCCCAGCAGCAGTTTGATGAGAAGCAGGCTCGCGAGCTTCAGCGTAAGATTGCAAAGAATCAGTTTAACTTCAACGACTTCCTCGCCCAGATAGAGCAGATAAAGAAGATGGGTAATCTTAAGGATCTTGCATCAATGATTCCAGGTGTTGGAAAGGCGATAAAGGATGTCGATATTGATGATAATGCGTTCAAGGGCATCGAATCGATAATCAAGTCGATGACCGCGGAAGAACGTGTCAACCCCGACATTATCAATGCGAGCCGTCGTCAGCGTATCGCCAAGGGTTCTGGCAATTCGCTTCAGGATGTGAACCGTCTGCTGAAGCAGTTTGAGGAAACACGCAAATTGATGCGTCAAGCAAATGCTCTCAAATCTAACCCTATGAAGATGATGAATGCCATGCGTGCAATGAAGAATATGCGCGGTGGTATGGGTATGCGCTGAAAAAACTTGTATATTCTATTGTACATTGTATTGTATATATGGATATAAAAATCACCGGGTGTACTGTTGCAGTACACCCGGTGATTTTTATATTGTGATTATGTGCTGCTTTGATAATCAGCGTGGAAGAACGTTGACGCTCAGGGCTTCGTAGGCACGTTCGGCCTTTGCACGGGCTGCCTCGACGGTGGTGTCAGTGGCAAGGATTACGCCCATGCGGCGATGGCCTTTGACTTCAGGCTTGCCGAATATTCGAAGTTGTACGCCGGGTTCGGCGAGCACTTTTTCGAGGTTGTCAAACTCGATCTTGTCGGTATCTCCCTCAACGACTAAAGCCCGAGATGCCGATGGGCCATAGAAACGGATAGCCGGGACAGGAAGACCGAGAAGGGCGCGTGCATGCAGGCCAAATTCGCTCAGATCCTGAGAGATCATAGTGACCATGCCGGTGTCGTGCGGACGTGGAGACACCTCAGAGAAGATGACCTGATCGCCTTTGATAAATAACTCTACACCAAATATACCGTAGCCTCCGAGAGCATCGGTTACTTTCTTGGCAATCTCCTGAGCTGAAGCGAGTGCTGCTGCTGACATTGGCTGAGGTTGCCATGAATAGCGGTAATCACCGTCGATCTGAATATGGCCTACCGGTTCGCAATATACTGTGCCTGAGCAACTGCGCACTGTGAGAAGGGTGATTTCATAGTCAAAATTCACGAATCCTTCAACGATCACGCGTCCGGCACCGGCACGTCCACCTTCCTGACTGATGTGCCATGCACGGTCGATATCGTCGGGTGTCTTTATTGTGCTCTGTCCGTGTCCGGATGAACTCATGATGGGTTTAACCACGCAAGGTATACCAATTTCCTCAACTGCTTTCTCGAATTCCTCCCGTGTGGATGCAAAACGGTAGGGAGAAGTGGTTATTCCGAGTTCTTCAGCGGCCAGTCGGCGTATGCCTTCGCGATTCATGGTGAGCCAAGCTGCGCGAGCGGTAGGAGTAACGTTGAAACCCTCTTTTTCGAGCTCGAGAAGGGTAGGGGTGGCGATAGCCTCGACTTCTGGAATGATGTGGTCGGGACGTTCCAGCTCGATTATGCGGTGGAGTTCATCGCCGTCGAGCATGTTGAATACGTAGGAGCGGTGGGCTACTTGCATGGCGGGGGCGTTGGGATAGCGGTCACATGCTATTACCTCAACGCCGTAGCGCATTAACTCGATGGCAACTTCCTTGCCAAGTTCGCCGCTGCCAAGGAGTAGGGCTTTGCGGCCTACGGGGGTCATGACTGATCCGATTTTCGACATACTGATATTGGTATTATATTGTTGGAAAATTTGTTAACAGATATGATTGAATATTTTTAGAGTGAATGTGGATTTTTAGAAGCGGATTACGAGTTCAAGCACGATCTTGTCGGTATCGTCGACCGAAGGGGTGGATGAAGAGGGATAGAAGTAGTTTTCGTAATTTAACTTCACGTCTGTGCGCACTTTAGGATGTATATAACTGAGTGTGGCCCCTACCGTGGCACGCTGAAATCTTGGCTGTGAGATGTAGAGCATGCCATCCGCATCGCGGGAGCCTTGTGAATTATCTGTTATACCGTCGTAGCGCGCCTGAAAGGAGAGCCGGTTGAATGTGTTGGTCTTGATTGGCATAGAGTAATCGGCCATTATGTTCCAGGCGTGTGTGGGATCAAGCCGGTGGCGTGTGTAGTGCTTATATAGGTATTCGCCCTCAACCATCCATCCTCCTGCACTCCAGTGGATAGCTGCGTCGATCTGATTGATACGCACAGAATCGGGACGTGCTGATTCGAAGCCTCCTTCGACAAACATATTGGAGAACGTGTAGCGCGCTTTTACGGATGCTACCATAGTACGCTCCCATACACTGTGGTTTGTGATGGCATGTGTGTTGAACACGCCGGCCTCAGCTGTAAGACGGTTGTCACATGTCGCGACGGCGATCTTGCCACCTACGCTGCGTTGCAGACCTACGAGTTTGCTGATGGTAGACCGGTTGGCGAAGTAGTACTGATGTGGTGCGCGTGATGCGTCGACACTGAATGGGACTCGCATCTGACCAAGTGATACTTTGACATCGGAGGTAATGGCTACACGTCCCCAGGCATCGAGAAATTTGTATTGGCCCCGCTCGTCAAGGTCGGTCTGTAGATAATAGTCGATAAATGGGGCTGCATTGCCAGAAATGGCGATACGAGCTGTTCGCACTTGAAAGCGTGACATTACATCTTCGGTGGCCATTTCATAGCGTGTGCGCAGAGTCCCATGCACTTTAGGCATGTAGTCGAATGCCGGTTTTTCAGAAGATGTCTCTGCGGCAATAAGCGCGTTGGTGGAAATGGTGGCTGTAGAAAGCAACAACATAAAAGCAACTGCCTTTTTCATATGAATATATATGAGGTGTGAATGATGGTTGATTTCGACTGTGCGTATGTGTGGAGAAAGTATAGGTTTAAACGTACATTCTATTGATGAGTGTGCTCAAGTACGTAGGCTTTTACTTTCTGGAAGAGATCGGTGGCGAACACGAAATCACTGAGGGCTTCGTTGGTAGTGGTATAGATGAGATCCTTGTTTCCTACCCATTCACGGTGGCCCTTGTTGATGAAGATTATGTTTTCGCCTATTCCGAGCACGGAGTTCATATCGTGGGTGTTGATGACGGTTGTCATACCGTACTCATGGGTTATGTCGTAGAGTAGTTCGTCAATGAGGATCGATGTCTTTGGATCAAGTCCGGAGTTAGGCTCATCGCAAAACAGGTATTTTGGATTTAGGGCTATGGCGCGAGCTATGGCCACACGTTTCTGCATACCTCCGGATATTTCACTTGGAAATTTTTCATCGGCCCCTTTCAGCCCTACGCGTTCGAGGCAGAAGCGGGCGCGATCGCGTCGCTCCGCCGGAGTCATGCGTGTATACATCATGAGTGGAAACTCAACGTTGCCGAGCACTGTTTCGGAATCGAATAGTGCGGATCCTTGGAACAGCATGCCTATCTCAGTGCGTAGTTGGCGTAGTTGTGTGGCGTCCATAGTCATGAGATCGCGTCCGTCATAGAGGATCGCGCCATGTTCGGGCCGGACAAGTCCGACGAGTGACTTCATCAATACAGTCTTTCCTGATCCGCTCTGTCCGATGATGAGGTTTATTTTGCCTGTTTCGAAAGTGGCGCTGACGCCTTTGAGTACCTTTACGCCGTCGAATGATTTTTCAATATCTTTTACCTCGATCATTGCATCAGGAGTATTGTGAGTATTAAATCAAAGAGGAGAATGAGAATGTAACTTGAGACAACCGCATTGGTTGATGCTTTTCCTACCTCAAGCGCTCCGCCTTTTACATAGTAGCCGCAATAAGATGCTACAGATGTAATGATGACGGAGAATACGATGGCCTTGATTATTGTGTACCATACATACCATTCGATAAACATGGTCTGTATGCCGTAGATGTAGCGTGATACTGAAATCAGGTCGGTAAAGGCGGCTATGATCCATCCTCCGAATAGTCCGGTAGCAATTGAGAAAATTACAAGCACCGGTATGAACACCATGAATGCTAATATCTTAGGAAGCACTAGAAAACATGCTGAGTTGATTCCCATGATTTCCAGGGCGTCGATCTGTTCGGTGACTCTCATGGTGCCGATTTCGGAAGCGATGTTTGACCCGACTTTTCCTGAAAGTATAAGGCAGAGTACTGCCGAACTGAATTCGAGCAGCAGGATGTCGCGGGTGGCGAGACCCGTGGAGTAGGCGGGCATGATGGGATTGGTCATGTTGAGCTGCATCTGGATGCAGATTACCGCTCCAATAAAAATACTGATGACAATTGTCAGCGGTATAGAGTCGAGACCGAGTTTGCCTACTTCCTGAATGAATTTTCGGCCAAACACACGCCATTTCTGTGGGACTGAGAATACTCGTCCCATGAATATGCAATATTGTCCGAATCGGGCTATTGATGATTCGATTATCATAGGATGTTGATGATATGTATAATACGCAAGATGTTCTAAGCGTCAAAGTTAACTATTTTCTTTGGCTCATCGCGTTTTTTTTGCTTACTTTGTGACGCATAATGGTACATGATGGCATGCGTGGATTCAGTGTCATTGGCCTTATGTATGTTACAATCAGACGTATATAATAATGTTGGTAATAGGCATAGCGGGCGGTACGGGGTCGGGAAAGACTACCGTCGTCAATAAGATAATAAACTCATTGCCTCAGGGTGAGGTTGCGGTTCTTCCACAGGATTCGTATTATCGCGATGCGAGTCATATTCCTGTAGCAGAGCGTTGCAATATAAATTTTGATGAACCTGCCGCTATTGAGTGGGAGCTTCTTGAACGTCATCTGCGTGATTTGAAGGAGGGCAGAACCATAGAGATGCCTACTTACAGCTATCTTACCTGTACGCGTCAGGCAGAGACTGTGAGGGTAGAGCCGCGTGATGTTGTGATCATCGAAGGTATCTTGATACTGACTCAGCCGGAATTATGTCGTCTGATGGATGTAAAAGTGTTTGTAGATGCTGATGCTGATGATCGTTTGATACGTGTGATATCGCGTGATTGTATAGAGCGTGGGCGTACTCCGCAGATGGTGATCGACCGCTACGAGGCGATACTTAAGCCAATGCACCAGCTGTATATAGAACCATCGAAGCGCCATGCCGATCTGATAGTGCCTCAGGGTGGCAACAACCGTGTGGCAGTGCAGTTGTTGACTGACTATATCGGGAGCCGGTTGCATGCCGGACTTGACCGGTAGTATTGGCCGGTGTGAGTCGTTATATTGTTATATAGATTGAATTTTATCCTGCGTAAAACATGGACAAAAAGAATAAAGACGGGGTGTCATCAGCCGCTGATTCGGTAATCATCACAACGGAAAGCGCCGAGAATGCGTCGCTTGATATCCGTACTGGGACTGAACCTGATACTGTTAGGGTGGCAAATCCTGATCAGGGACCATTATATGATGGAAAAATGGTACTCCGCACGGAGAATCTTGTTAAAAAGTACCGTCAACGTACTGTCGTGAATCATGTGTCGATAAATGTGACTCAGGGTGAAATTGTTGGTTTGCTTGGCCCTAATGGTGCCGGCAAGACCACTACTTTCTATATGACTGTGGGGCTGATAACTCCAAATGAGGGACAGATATACCTTAATGATCTGAATATTACGAAATATCCGGTGTATAAACGTGCGCAGAATGGCATCGGATATCTTGCACAGGAGCCATCTGTATTTCGCAAGTTGTCTGTGGAGAATAATATACGGGCTGTGCTTGAGATGACAGATACTTCGCGTGAATATCAGCGTGATAAGTTGGAAAGCCTTATTTCTGAATTCCGCCTGCAAAAGGTAAGGAAGAATCTTGGCGACCAACTTTCTGGTGGTGAGCGGCGGCGAACGGAGATTGCCCGGTGTCTTGCGATCAATCCTAAGTTTATAATGCTTGACGAGCCGTTTGCTGGTGTTGACCCTATTGCTGTTGAAGATATTCAGGAGGTGGTGTATAAGCTGAAGGAGAAAAATATCGGGATCCTGATCACCGACCATAATGCACAGGAGACATTACGTATTACCGACCGTGCGTATCTGCTCTTTGAAGGGAAGATTTTGTTTCAGGGAACATCGGAAGAACTTGCTGGTAATCCTGTTGTGAGGGAAAAATACCTTGGCCGTAACTTCGTGTTCAATCGCAAACGTTTTGATTGATCTCGTACCACTATTTAGGTGCATCCGGTTTTGGAGCAGACTGTGTGTCTGTTGAGAAAAAAACGATCGAGGATCACTGCAAGAGCGCCATCACCGGTGACATTGCATGCCGTGCCGAAGCTGTCCATTGCTATGTAGAGTGCTATCATCAAGGCTATGCTTTGTTGGTCGAATCCAAGAATGCTTGACAGAAGTCCGAGCGATGCCATTATGGCGCCTCCTGGTATTCCAGGTGCGGCGATAATTGTCACCCCAAGCATAGCTATGAAATGAAGGAACATTGGGAGGTCGTGGGGCTGACCTTGCATGATGGTAAGTGCGAGTGCGCATGCTACGATTTTGAGCGTCGATCCGGACATGTGGATTGTTGCGCATAATGGTACGGTAAATCCCGCTACATCTGGATTGACTCCGAGAGCTAAGGTCTGTCGCAATGTTACTGGAATTGTTGCCGCTGATGATTGTGTGCCAAGCGCTGTGAAATAAGCCGGTAGCATAGTTCGCAACATAGAGAATGGATTTGCGCGTTTGAAGCACGCAGCGATGCTGTATTGCAGTACAAGGATGAATATATGGAGCAGGAATATCACGACAATTATTTTAGAAAAAGCCGTAATTATAGTGCCAACTTGTCCAACAACGGTCATTATTAAGAATATACCGAATATATAAATGGGGAGTAGTGGTATTATGGCCTTGTCGATAGTGCGTGCTACTATGGTGCGGAATTCCTCCATTCCGTTGCGCAAAGCATTCCCTTTGAGAAATGCCATCCCGAGTCCAAGCATAAATGCCAGTACCAGAGCTGTCATGACAGTCATTAGAGGAGGCATTTCTACAGTAAAAAATGACACTACTTCAGGAGAGTTTGCAGTGGCTATGCTAAGCCCGGTTTCTCCTCCGATGAGAGATGGAAATGTGAGCGTACCTGTGAAATAAGACAGTAGACCGGCAAAAATGGTGGCTCCGTAGGCGAGAGAAGCTGTGGCGAGTAATAGTCGTCCGGCACGTGCTCCAATATCGGCGATAGCTGGTGCTACAAATCCGATAATTATCATCGGGATCATGAAGCCGAGGAATTGAGAAAAGAGAGTATTTAATGTCTGAAATATTGATGCAAGCCATATTGGAGATACCCATCCTACTGCTATGCCGAGTAGTATAGCTATAGCGATTTTGGGGAGTAGTCCAATTCTGGTAATATTGATTGGTTTCATGTCTGTATGCGGTAATGGTTTTATATAAAAGCGAGTTGATACATATATCCTTAAAAATAATGTTCTTTGATAAGAGAGTAGGCATACTATAAGGATTGGTTCTGTGTCAAATAAGTATCTGCGCTATAAAACACCCTCGAAGTGCAGCTGATTGCATATTTAAATTGCTTAAGATAGCGTAAAAGATTCATTATGGCTAATTAAGCAGTTTGTAGATTGACACAACAGATGAAAAATCTTGGAGCATTATTGTCTGTGATACTTGAATATTTAACGATGGAATATTTGGAAAATTTTGTTGCCGTGGACAATAATCTTTTTTAGAACTGATTTAAATTTATTGCAAATTAACATTTCGAAACCAGTCCGAAAGGTTAAACTTAGGGATTACTCCAGTTTTGAATTTAACATTTTGAAATAAGTTTAAATCAGTTCTTAGTATGAAATTAGCAAGAAAGAGATGTGAATGTTTTAAGAAACTATGACGTGCGCTATGTTTTGATAATATATTGGGACAGTCAGATGTATATAAATTTTGAACGAGCGTAAAGTCGCTATAATGATCATTTTGCGTCCTCATTGAATATTATTTTAAAAATAAAATGTAAAAAATGTGGACGAAAACTTGTGTAATTAAAAAATAACCTCTACCTTTGCATCGCAAAACAGAAAAACATGGTGCTCATTCAAGTGCTGAAAGTTTCTGAAAGTAAAAAGGTGCCATAGCTCAGTTGGTAGAGCAAAGGACTGAAAATCCTTGTGTCCC
>CANPDS010000025.1 GCA_947573015.1 uncultured Muribaculum sp. | reverse complement strand
GGCCAGGGCTTCACCACGAAATCCCATCGTGTGGAGCGAGAATAAATCGTCGGCACGTCCGATCTTTGATGTGGCGTGACGCTCGAATGCCATGCGGGCATCCATTGGCGACATTCCGCATCCGTTGTCGATCACCTGTATCAGAGTGCGTCCTGCATCCTTTATGTTGATCTTGATGATGGTGGCTCCGGCATCGACGGCATTCTCCACCAACTCTTTTATTACTGATGCCGGACGTTGTATCACCTCTCCGGCCGCTATCTGATTTGCCACCGAGTCGGGCAGCAGCTTCACTACATCTTCCATGTGGACAATCTGACTTATACTGCAAATTTAGGAAATCTCGACAAGATTTCCTACGGGCAACTGCACCAATATGGCTCTATTTGCAGCCTTCCATATTGGGGTGTCATCTTCGTGGTCGCTTACCGCGATATCTATTGTCAGACCGGCAGAGCGGGCGATAGCATTAATTGCCTGAAGTTTTTTGTCGCCACGGGTTTCGTGCCATGGCATATGAGGCTCCGGGGTGGGGGTTGCAACGCAGAAATCGAAATTGAACGTGCGCGCTATGGCCGACGCATATATATGTGGTGCTGCCGATGCAAGAATGGTGGCATAGTTGTCGCTGCGGCATTGGTCGATCAAATCAGTTACATTACGGTTGGCGCTTTTTATTACAGCATCGACTGTGCGTTCGATGACCGTATGGTCGGTATGTTTTTTGTATGCGGTAAGTATGCTGCGCTTCATGCGTGCATGGCTCGTCAGGCGCAGTTTCCGCATGCCCATTATGGCGGCGATGGTGATGAATCGCAATGGGTGGCGTGTCTGTGCATGTAGAAACTCTGATAGAAATATGTTGAATGTGTTTCTCCGGCATAGTGTGCCGTCGAGATCTATGACGATGGCTTTGCGTGGCATGGTCGGTGTGTCTTCAATTCAGTGGTTATTTTCCACGGTAGTCTGATGACCATGGGAAGCGTACGAGACACATGTTGTAGAGCGAGAAGTCGGGTCGCACTATTGGTGAAGAAGTAGTGACGGTGATGGTGGCGGAAATTATTTTTGCCGCCGGAAATACCCGTGAGATCGCTTTTATAGTGTCGGACATGGTCTTTCCTGAATTAACGGCGTCATCCACGATCAGAATTGTGGGCGATAGATGGCAAGCCAGACGCCGGGCTATGTCGGCCGGTATGTCTAGATATATCTTTCTTTCCCTTGCCGGTTTCATCTGTAACAGATAGCCTTCGATGCTACGCAGAATATTTGTTACAGAATGCGGTAGTATGCGTAGCATCGGCGACAGCATGGAGCGCAATGTCTTGCCAGGACGTGAGGTGCTGGTGTATGCCACATCCTTGACAGAAAGTGATTGCGCTATGTTGTCGGCTATTTTTTCCCCACCAGTGCGAATGCCTATCACTGCATCAGGAGTTTTTCCTCCAAGAGAGGTGCAGATGCTGTCAGCCAGCATGCTGCATGCTTCTTTGAGCAGCGCCGGATCCAGAGTTACTACATTCATATAAGGGGACGGATAATTGGTGGAAATTGTATAGGATCAGAGCAGGAGTTTGCGAGAGCCTGCCGGCGTGCGGACGATGTAGAGTCCGTGTGCGGAAAGAGTGATGACAGAGGGGGTTACGGCACGTGCCACCGTGTGTCCGGCGAGATCGAGTATCTCTACTTCCACATCAGCATCGGTGCAAGAAAGGGATACGGTAAGTCCTTCGACAGAGATACTCACTACCGGGGTGTCGGGATCAGCTGTTGTGATCTCAATTCCGGCAGACTGCTCATACTCCTCTTCGCTGACAATGCGCAGTTCGGCATCGGTGCCTGGCTGCACCTTGATGTAGGCGGTATTTGCGGGTATGTATTTCAGATCGTCGCCTGCGGTGATAAATCCAGGTTCACCAGATGCGGTGAGGCCGAGTACACGCATTGTCTCCTTGTCGTAGTTGACGGTATTCCAATGGCGCTTGTCGAAGGTATTTTCGAAGTAGACACCATTCAGCAGGTTTCCGTTGATAGTAGCAGTTGGGGTTGCTCCAATATTTAGGCGATTGTCGGATGGTGTGGCACCTTTGCATTCTACCAGAAGAGGTGTGGCCTGGGGCACTGTGCCTGTTATCTCATGCACTGCTGCCATGCCTTGTCCAGTCTTGGTGACAGTATATAGCTTCATTCCGGCTGATTGTGTGGAGAATGGGAAGTCGCCATATATTGTAGCATAGTAAGTGCCGTTTACTTCCACCGTAGGCTTGATGCCGAAGTATGAGTCGGCAACCGGGAATATGTTCCATCGCTGACGTTGTGTTGCTCCTGCGCCACCCGCGTCGCGTGGCCAGCTGATCTCTTCATCAAGATTTGATTCGCCGTCTGACAAGTATTTGGTTGTACCATGAGCTGTGCCACCGATTTTATATACACCGGCTGTCATCTCATATATGCGTGGATACATGTCGATGAGGCTGTGAACGGATGTTCCCTGGCCTTCGATATCTTATTCTGAACCACTATGATGTATAAGCCTTATAATACCGGATGCATCGTAGTGGGTACGCTCCTCTCCCATGATTAGCCAGATGGCATCGTAGTCGGCCGTAGTGGCTCCTACATTAATGTCACCTTTGTTGTCGCGTACATATACATAGCGTTTTGTTGTCTGGTTCTGCACGCGGTAGTATCCTGTCTCAGGTAGTGCGGCTGATGCAGATAAGGAGAGAATAGCAGATATGGCAAGAGGTAGAAGTTTTTTCATGTTTTGTATTCGTGTACTTTTCTGTTTGGGTAAATTATGCAATTTCGCTGCAAAGGTACGATAAATCCTTGCAAATCGCTGCATCAAGTTGTATAATAAATTCTAAATGAGAGTGAAAAGAATGTATTTTGTGCCAATTAGAGCTTGTTTTTTTACAGGTCCTGATTTTACGGGAGTTGGTTCGGGATACACTCGATATAATTCACTACTGGTTAATGGTGCCTGAGTGGCATGAAAAAGCGCCATAGTCAATCGAGATTGACTATGGCGCTACCTATGAAGGGTTTATTAGCGGCTGAATTATTCGGCTACGCAGATTGCCACACGATTCTGGATAGGATCGATGTAGGGCTGGTACATGTCGTCGCCCATGCTCTTAGTGATGACACGGTTGGCAGAGATGCCACCGTCGCATATTGCTTTGGCAACAACTTTCGAGCGCTGTTCTGCAAGGCGGAGGTTGAGTGCCTTGGAGCCTGTACCCTTGTCGGCATAACCGGTTACGGTTACTGTGGCAGAGGGGTTGGCTTTGAGGTATTCGATCACTTCCTTAACCTTGTAGAGCTGGTTGTCGGCGATGTTGGTCTTGCTGATTGAGAAGAGAACGTCACGACGGAGAGCCTCAGCCTTTACCTGCTCCTGTGCGGGAACAGCTACGGGGACTTCAACTACTTTCTCTACAATCTTCTCTACAATCTGGGGTTCACAGGGAACAACGGGAGCGGCTACCATCTTGGCAACTTTCTTTGAGTTGCCACCGAATGTATACTTAACTCCAGCGAGGAAGTTGAAATACCAGTCGGCGTTGTGGGCGAGCTTGGAGTTGTAGTCGTCATTGAGGAAATTAGCCTGAGCTTCAAATCCGATCTGTACGTTCTTTGCAACGTTGAAATCGAGATTTACGCCCATGCGGCCGGCCATGCGTACTTTGGTGCCGTCCCAGATGTTGCGCAGTGCGTTGGCACCACCCATAGAGGGTTTGAGCATTTCGTTTACGTGCACGGCTTCGCCATTGTCCCATGCGATGTTCGCACCTACGCCTGCAAATACGCCGAAGCTGCACAGACGGTTGGGGTCAAAACCACCGATCAGGTTGGTGATGTCGAAAGTCACATCGAGCATTGGCGCGATGTAGTTCCACTTCCAGCAGTAACGTTCGTCGACTGTTATGGCGGCTTTAGAACGCCAGGAGTTTACGGCCAGACGGAGGCCTACTACAGAGTTGAAGTTGCGACCTACGGCAATCTGTGCGTTTGGAGCCATCAGCTTGCCGAAGGTAGTCTCGCCAAGAGTCTCCTGGAAACCGAACTGTCCCTGAACATACCAGTTGGGACGGTAAACGGTCTCCGACTCCTCGACCATCACGACCTCCTGGGCTGAAAGGCCCATCGCTGCGGCAGCGAGAGTAGCGGTCAGGAATATCTTCTTGAATTTCATTATATAGGCTTTGATTTGCCTGATTTAAGCGCCTTGGCTTCGGGCTTCCGGCTGATTGGAAGCCCGGGCCGGGGCGTATTGGTCAGGAGTGTTGATTAGTTGACTTGGAAATAGTACTTGTTGGTAGAGGTGAATCCACGGTAGTCAAGAGCAGAGTATGCAACTACATACTTGAAGCCTGCGGTAAGCTGACCTGTGGCAACACGGAGTGTCTTGCCTTCGACAACCTCTGCGAAGAGGTCGGCGTTATTGGCTTTCTCGAGGGCGGCTTTGGCAGCTGCATCACCTTCCTGGGCGCTCTTGCCGTTAGAGAGGTTGATAACGTCGCAGACGCCTACGAATTTCTTGAATGCCGGTGAAACGATCTCAAGGTTGTAAGTGGTGGGGAAGAGCATCAGAGCGTTACCACCATTGAGAGAGAAGTTGGAAGGAGCGTTCTCATTTGTAGAGAGGAAGCTGAATCCACCGTCGTTGTTCTTGTAGAGCATTGTAACCTGCATGTAGTGGTTGGGATTCTCAATGATCTTGTTGAGACGCTCTGCAAGAGAATTGTAGCGGTTGATGAGGCTGTTCATCTTGTCGAAGTACTTGCCTGTCTCCTTGTCGATGTTGTTCTTGATCTGATTCATGAGATCGGTGAATACATCGTTGATCTGAGTGTTGACATTGCTGATCATGCCGTTGATCTTATCCTGAAGATCTTTCATGATCTTGGCAAACTCGGTGTTGATATCCTCATTAGATTGCTTAACCTGCTCTTTGAACTGCTCGCTCATGTCGTCGATGAAGTTCTGGAGGTTTTCAGGAACAACCTTACCGCTAAGAGTGATGGTCTCACCATTGTAATCGCCGGATACGGTTACTGTCAGGTCGTTGTTGTTGGCGATACCGCTGAGGTCGATGGGATCGATCTTGATCTCTTTAATCTCGGGGATGAGCTTGTCCCAGTCGATAGCGACTTCGCCGAAGATCGGGAGTTTACGGTTGATCTTCTTACCTTCGAGAGTCTTGTAGGAAAGTGGCTTGAAGGTGGTGGCTGCTACGTCGAGGCCTGTACGTACGATGCCGTCCTGAGTCTCGTCAACCCAAGCTGCGCTTGTGTCGTCCCACTTAGAGTTGGTGTATTGCCATTCTGCTTTTACAGCGAGACGTGGGAGGATGCCATTGATCTGCTCATAGACTTCCTTCATGAGGCCGGCCATGCTTGAGAGGCTGCGGTCGTTGAAGAATTTCTTGGCTGCGCTTGTCAGACCTGGAGTGAGGTCGGTATTGGCTTTGCAAGCTCCGATATTCTCGGGTGTGAGGGTTGCTTTTGCTTCATAGAGCGATACGTCCTGAGCGGCACGGCCATTGTAAGAGTAGCCGAATGTGAGGACTTCGTTGCTCTTGACGGGAGTCTCGAGCTTCATTCCGCTTGGAGTGTTCTGGCTGTTGACGAGGGTGAAAGTCTTGCCGGTCATGTCTACGTTGCCGGGATTGACAGTGAGGTAGAGTGTACCTGCGTTGCCTACGTAGTTGTTGTCCTCGCCGGCGAGAACTGTTCCGCTGAATACTTGCGGAGTAGCACCCATCATCTTGATATCAGCTGATGTGAGCACCTGCTCACCGTCGAACTCGTAAAGTGAGCTTGCAGCCGGGAAGCGTACAGTGCCCATTTCACCATAATATGCCATGAGGACATTTGAAGCAACACCGGCGGGCACTGAGAATGTGCCGAATACGGGGTTGAATGTGCCCTCTGCGATCATGCTTGTGATCATTGCGTCGAGGCGCTCTACAATGGTGTTGTATTTTTTCTGGAGATCCTTGATGGCTGTTTCGTTGGCGGCTACCTTGGATGTGATTTCCGAACGCCATTCAACCCAGTCTGTAAGGAGCTCGTTGAGGTCGGTGAAGTCGGCCTTCATGTCGAGCGGACCAGCAACCTCGTTGTAGATGCGTACGAATTCATCGAGGTCATTCTGAAGGCTGTTCTTATACTCCTCAAAGTCCTCTTTTGTGAGGTATGTGCTGTTGGCTTCGGTCTTTGTGAGGAGGTCGCTGGTGTCGATATTCTCAAGGTCGTTGAGAAGATTTTCAAGAGCAGTCTTGTTGGTGGTCACCCATGTGGCAGATGCAAGTGCGCTCTGGAGGTCTTGATCGGTAACGCCGTTGGGCAGACCGATGGTGATATTGCCGTCGGTTCCGGTGGTGAATGTAAAGCCCATTTTCTCGAGCACTTCCTGAAGTGCGTTAGCCTGGGCTGTGTTGCCGAGACCGAGATCCATGAGAGCCTGATATGTAGCGGATGCATTGTCGCGAAGGAGCGCTGCAACCTTTGTGTCGAGCTCAGCTTCTTTGAGCAGACCGTTGATGTCGTCGCTTGTAAGGTAGCCCTGTTGTCCTACCCAAGTCTTGATATTGTTCTCAAGGGTGGTGAGCTTGGTAGTAAGATCGCCGCAAGCACATACTTTACCTTCGAGATCCTTTACCTTCTGAGCAAGTTCCTTGAAAGTGATTGTTGAGCCATAACCCTCTGAAATCTGCTTGTTGAGGTCGGCGATTGCGTTGTTGAGGTCAGTTGTAGCCTGATCCTGAGCTGCCTGCAGGGCTTCTTTTAGCTCCTGAATCTGCTGCATGAGTCTGAAGTCTTCACGCTGAAGGACGGTGTACTGATCGTCGTCAGTGTCCTTGCAGGATGTGAAAGCGCCCATGGCACCTGCAAATGAGGCACAGATGAGCATTCCGCTAATGATTTTCTTCATCTTGAAAGTGAATATTGATTTTGGTAAAAATTTGTCTTGTCGTTATGATTATTTTCAGTTGTATGGTGTGTCTTTTGTCGTATGTCTGTCGTGGCGGTATCGTGAGCATTGAAATGCATGGTATATGCTAACTGCGTGCAGATGAGCAATGTTTCGTGGTAGGAGAGAATTGGGCCTAATGACAACGATTCGGCAAAAATAAGTAAAAACTGTTAAATAAACAAATTTTCAGTGAAATAATCCACTATCTGACACAACGATGTTGTTAACTAAAAGTTCATCAAATACTCAAAAAATAGTAAAAAATAGGTTGAATATAGGTGAATGTGTGGATTTGGTATCTGCTTATACATATAATTAATGATGTCGGAAAATATTTTTTAACTTTGTACTTAAATAAAACATGAATATGTCTGACGACAGTAAAAAAACATCATCATCCGTATCATCCAGCCCGCTTACGCTCGGCACCTCCTCAATCAGCCGTCTGCTGGTGCAGTACTCAGTGCCAGCCATTATCGCGAGTGTGGCCGTGTCGCTATACAATATCATCGACAGTATATTTATAGGCCACGGAGTGGGGCCTATGGCGATAGCCGGTCTGGCCATCACTTTTCCGCTGATGAATCTTGTGGTTGCGTTTGTAACGCTTATTGCTGTAGGTGGCGCAACTATCAGCTCTATTTTCATGGGGCAGAAAAATGAGAGCCGAGCCACCGACTGTGTCAACAATGTGATGGTGCTCTGTCTGATCCATTCCGTAGTTTTCGGTGGTCTCACGCTGATTTTCCTTGATGACATACTGCTCTTTTTCGGTGCCACTCCAGAGACGATAGGGTATGCCCGTGAATTCATGCGCATCATTCTTTACGGCACACCGATAACATATGTATTCATCGGGCTTAATAATCTGATGCGTGCTACAGGCTATCCAAAGAAAGCCATGGTGTCGGCGCTCCTATCCGTTGCCGTGAATGTCGTTCTGGCACCTTTGTTTATTTTTGTCTTTGACTGGGGTATCGCCGGAGCGGCCACGGCTACAATCTGCGCACAGACGGCGGCTTTCATATGGGTGCTCTCTCACTTCATGTCGAAGAAGAGTTTCATACATTTCAAGCGTGGCAACCGCTGGCTCGCTCCATCGATTATAAAGCGCATCTATTCCATTGGGCTCTCGCCATTTCTTATGAATGTGTGCGCGTGTGTTGTTGTGGTATTCATCAACCGTGCGTTGCTTGATTACGGAGGTGCCAACTCAAATCTTGGCGTAGGAGCTTATGGTATTATCAACCGTACGTCGATGTTTTTCGTAATGGTGGTGTTTGGTGTCACCCAGGGTATGCAGCCGATCCTCGGTTTCAATTACGGTGCCGATAAATGGGACCGTGTGAAGCGTACATTATATATAGGTATATGGATCGGGGTCGGCATCACGCTAATGGGCTTTGCCATCACCGAATCATTCCCCGATACTATAAGCGGAATGTTTACCGATGATGCCACTCTCACCACTATCGCACGCGATGGGTTCAGGATATATTTCATATTCTTCCCGGTAGTAGGGGCGCAGATCGTGATACAGAATTTCTTCCAATCGATCGGAAAGCCGCAGATCTCGATATTCCTCTCGCTAACACGTCAGCTTCTGTTTCTTCTGCCGTTGCTGCTTATATTACCGCGTTATTTCGGCGTTAAGGGTGTGTGGGCCTCTTTGTGCGGTTCCGATCTTATAGCCTTTATCGTGGCGATGGTGACGATGCTTGTCATGATGCGCCGTCTCAACCGTCATTTCAAGGGATTATCCCCTATAGAACAACCTATTAAATAGTGATTCATACATGATTCAGGATATAGATTTGAGGGTAGTGCCGGCAGTCGCCGGACAGCCGGATACGTTGCTGAAAGCGGAAGCTGTAAAAGCCGCACATATTGAAGCCTCGCGTGTTAAAGCCATTAAGATCGTGCGCCGTAGTATTGATGCACGTCAGCGCAGGGTGATGGTGAATGTGCGTGTGCGTCTCTATCTCGACGAACTTCCGGAGAGCATGTCCATAGCTGATCCTGTGGAGTACAAACCCCTGCCGGATGATGCCCCTGCTGCAGTGGTGGTTGGTGCCGGACCAGCCGGCCTGTTTGCAGCCTTGCGTCTTATAGAGCTTGGTATTAAGCCGATATTGCTCGAACGTGGAAAGGATGTCGATTCGCGTCGTCGCGACATGGCCCGCATATCGCGTGAGGGTGTTGTGGATCCGGATTCCAACTATTGTTTTGGCGAAGGTGGCGCAGGAGCCTATTCCGACGGCAAGCTTTATACCCGCAGCAAGAAGCGTGGCAATGTAGATAAGGTGCTGACCGTATTATGGCAGCATGGAGCGTCGGAAGACATTCTCGTGGATGCTCATCCCCATATCGGCACCGACAGGCTGCCTGAGGTAATCAAATCGATACGCCATACTATAGAGAACTGCGGCGGTGAAGTGCGTTTCAATACTAAAGTGGTGCGACTTGTGGTCGAGGATGGTGCGGTGACTGGTGTGCTCACTTCCACTGGAGATACTGTCGATGGCCCTGTGATTCTTGCTACAGGCCATTCGGCACGTGATGTGTATGAGTCACTTTTCGCCGACGGCATAGAGGTTGAGCCTAAAGGTCTTGCCATAGGTGTGCGTCTGGAGCATCCTCAGCATCTTATCGACTGTATACAGTACCATTCTCCTGATGGCCGGGGCCGCTGGCTTCCTGCTGCGGAGTATTCCATGCTTACACGTATTGACGATCGTGCCGTATATTCATTCTGCATGTGCCCCGGTGGATTTATTATACCTGCTGCCAGCGGTCCGGGTCAACTTGTAGTCAACGGTATGTCGCCCTCTTCACGCGGCACACGCTGGGCCAATTCTGGTATGGTGGTAGAGGTGCTCCCCGAGGATGTCGATGATATGGATGGTGCCGGTCCGCTTAAGATGATGCGCTATCAGGAACGCATAGAGCGTGCATTTTTCAGTGAGGATGGCGGCTCTCAGAATGCACCGGCCCAGCGCATGGACGACTTTGTCGACGGGAAAGGCTCAAAGTCGCTTCCTGATACCTCCTACGCTCCAGGCATACATTGCGCGCGTGTCGACCGGCTCCTTCCTCCTGAGATATCCAGACGTTTGCAGCGTGGATTTGCTGAGTTCGGGCGCAAACAGCGCGGATTTCTCACCAACGATGCTGTGCTGATAGGGTGTGAGACCCGCACTTCGTCGCCCGTAAGGGTGCCGCGGGATACTGATACTCTTGTCCATGTAGGTGTTACCGGTCTTTATCCATGTGGTGAAGGTGCCGGTTATGCCGGAGGTATTGTCTCGGCAGCCGTTGACGGCGAGCGTTGTGCCTCGGCCCTTGCTGCAACATTGAAATAATTTCACTGCCGGCTGCCGGTAAAATAATTTATTGGTCTGACGGTACAATATGATGCATATTTGTGTATATTTGCACATGAAAGCCTGACTCATATATGTGCTCATGAAGATACGTATACCAAAAATCGTTCTTGACTTCTCTACACGCCTCTACCTGTGGACGACAGTCCTGATTCTTGTCACCTTCGGAGGAATCGCGTTTATGTTTCACACCTATGGTATGGAGCGTGAGGAGGAGATTGGCCAACGCTATACCGGCTTGCTGCTTAATGACCTCGCACACAAGATAAATGAGCGTATCATCACGGTCGAGAATACATTGAAGCATCATGAACCGTTTCTTGTGGCGCAGCTTGATCATCCCGACAGCCTTATGAGCGTGGTAAGGAAGTGGGCCCTCTCCGACTCGTTGATAGCTGGAGGTGCTCTTGCTTTCGAACCGTACTACTATCCCGATAAAGGGGAGTATTTCATGCCTTATGTCACGCGTACACTTGGCAATAAGCCGGTGGCGAAATATCTCGGCGGCAAGGAATACGACTATTTCAACATGGACTGGTACATGCATGCCAAGGAACAACGGGAGCCTGTATGGTCTGAGCCATATTATGATGATGGTGGCGGCGATGTGATGATGGTAACATATGCCATACCTCTTTTTGATGAGAATGGCAATGTGTTTGCGGTAATGACGGCGGATATGTCGCTTGAAAGTTTTTCGAAGGATGTGTCCACGCTCAGTCCATACCCCGGCAGCTATTCTTTTGTGCTTAGCCGTGACGGCACATTTATCTATCATCCCAAACGCAATCTGATACTCAACGAGACGATATTTTCATTTGCCGATTCGATACAGAGCGAAAGCACCCGCCAGTTTGGCCATGATATGCTTGCCGGAAAGACCGGATATGATCATCGTCTGCTCCGGGGAGAAGAGACTTTGGTCAATTATACCACACTCGGGCGCACAGGATGGTCGGTGGGTACGGTAAGCCCATATGAAGAGGTGATAAAGCATATAGGTACCATAACCACATATACCATGATGGTGCTTCTTGTAGGCCTGATAATACTTCTTGTGGTGCTTAGGTATGTGATAAAACGTAGCACACGTTCGCTTGATGATCTGACAAAAGCTGCTTACAGAATCGCACGTGGCGATTTCTCGGCGCCATTGCCCCACGTGTCGGGTAATGACAGCATGCGCACCCTTACCGATGCTATCGACCATATGCAGCAATCGCTTGCGGAGTATGTTTCGACGCTCAAACAGTCTACTGTAGATCAGGCCCGCATACAGAGCGAGCTTGATATCGCACATGGCATACAGAAGAATACTATCCCTCGCACTTTCCCCACAACCGCCGGTGGTGATGGTATCGATGTATATGCCATGTTACGCACGTCGAGGAATATCGGGGGCGATTTCTACGACTTCATGATTGCCGACGGAGTGTTTCATTTCTGCATAGGCACGGTATCGGGCGATGGTGGTGTCTCGACATCACTGCTGATGACTGCCATACGCTCTGTGTTCCGTTCGGCTATATCTTCCGAACAGATGCCTGAGGTGACAATAAAGGCTATGGCCGATGTATTGCGTGATAGTCCCCAGGCTGATGTCCGGTCTACCGTGTTTGTTGGTGCGCTCAATCTTTCTACCGGTATCCTCACTTATGCGAATGCCTCTCACAATGCACCGCTGCTTGTGCGACCTGACGGTATGACGGAATTCCTTCCGGGCTCATCGGCGCTTCCGCTTGGAGTAGATGTGATGGAAGAGTGCCGTCCTACATCCGTACAGCTCGAGGTTGGGGCGCGTATGGTGTTCTTTACCGATGGTATCATTAATGCTACCAATGGCGGTGGTGCGGCATATACGGATTACACCCTGTATCATATGGTGACTATTATAATGGCGAATTATCCGCATCTTACAGCCCGGGAACTGCTGACGCGTATTGACCGTTCAGTTAAGGATCATATGGGAGGTGAGGAGCAGAAACGCGATCAGGCGTTGATGACATTTACCTATAGCGGCCGCTCACAAACGCACAAATAGATCAAGTGGATAAAAAATTGATATAAGTTAAGCTTTTTTAACTATAATGGGGCGAATAGGAGCGTAAAATGTTGCGAATTAAGAAATCTTTTCTTAGTTTTGTGACAAGATAATTTTATTAACCTTATTAAAGTTCCACCAATTAAAATGAAAACATTAGTAGAGAAAGCAGCCTCTCTTTACGAGGCATTCAAAAAGGAAGCAGAATCACAGGTAGAGAATGGCAACAAGGCTGCTGGTGCCCGTGCACGTAAGGTGTCTCTCGAACTGGAGAAACTCATGAAAGAGTTCCGCAAGGCTTCTCTTGAGGCTGCAAAGAAATAAGGCATATCAACTCTGTATCTTATCACAGCCCGGCCATATCGATGGCCGGGCTGACGTGTGTTTTACGGTTGATAATCGGATGATGTTATTAACAGGCTCGATGCAACCTGTGGCCGCGGGGTATGAGAATTTATTTTTAGACACACTCTTAAACAAGACCAGAAAGGATAGGGTAATCCGATGGTAAATGCTAACTTTGCAGAAGAAAATATCAAGCATGGAAAAGCAGATAGAACATGAAGGTGCCCGTGTGTCCTACACCGTGACTGGTGAGGGGCCGGCGATTGTGCTGATGCATGGTTGGGGGTGTAATACCACCACTCTTGCCTCGGTAGAGCGTGTCGCACTGGAATGTGGACGGAAAGTCATCAACATCGATTTCCCCGGTCATGGCAAGTCGTCGGAACCCCCAGCAGTATGGGGCGTTGAAGAATACACCGGTTGTCTGGAGGCTGTGGTTGCCAATGAAGGTATTCAGCGTCCGGCGCTTCTCGGACATTCGTTTGGTGGACGTGTGGGCATACTCTATGCATCGCGCCATCACGATGTGGAGCGTCTGATACTTGTGGATGCCGCAGGCATCAAGCCCCGTAGATCATTGAAATATTATTGGAAAGTGTATACTTTCAAGGCCATGAAACGGTTGTTATATCTGCTTCATGGAAAGTCCGGAGCCGAGGAGATACTTGACCACAAGCGTGCTAAAGCCGGATCATCGGATTACGCTAATGCATCCCCACGCATGCGAGCGGTGCTGAGCCGTGTGGTCAACGAAGATCTCAGACACTGCATGCCCATGATAAAATGTCCCACTCTGCTCATATGGGGCGAGGAGGATACGGCCACTCCGCTGGCCGATGCGAAATATATGGAGAGCCATATTCCTGATGCCGGTTTGGTAAGCTATCCGGGCGCGGGCCACTACAGTTTCCTCGACCGTCCTATACAGTTTGCGGCGGTGCTCCGCAATTTTATTTCCGTTAAATAAGTTTTTAGATTGTTGTTCAGGATTATTTTAGGACAGCCATAATAAAGATAAACTAAACTGACACTTACTGATAATGGAGTGCATAGACACATTTATAATAATAATGCTCGCCGTATGCGTTACGGCTGGGGCAGTCAATCTTCTGATGGAGTTGAAGCGCGACCTGATGATGATGCAGCAGAACAGTTACCGCAACGAGCGTTATATGCGTTGGCTGCGCACGTCGGGCGACACTACTTCATGGTTGCGTCTGGCAGCTTTGATTGTGTTTTTTCTGATGCTGTTTCCGAATGCCGGACTGACGCTGTCATGCGCATGTGCCCTTCTGCTCTTCATATTCAACATTCTCAAACTCTCCACCGCTACATATAAAAAACCGCTTGTGTGGACTCCGCGCGCCCGTCGCATCTATGGAGTTGCTGTCGGTATCGCGTTGATCTGCTGTGTCGGCGCATGGTTTCTGTCGGGTCATCCTGTGTTTATGCTTGCATTCATGGTGGCGCTGTATCTGCTTAGCCATGTGCTCGTCTGTTGAAGCAAGGATCAACAAAGGATATTACGACGATGCAGCGCGCATACTCCACTCTATGACGGGGCTTAAGGTGATCGGCATTACCGGAAGTTATGGAAAAACCTCTACCAAACATTATCTCAACCGCATACTGCAAGAGCAATGGAATGTGCTTATGACCCCAGGTAGCTATAATACCACTATGGGTGTGATACGTACTGTGCGAGAGATGATGAAGCCATATACCGAGATTTTCATATGCGAGATGGGTGCCAAGAATATTGGAGACATCAAGGAGATATGCGATCTTGTGCATCCTCATATGGGCATAATAACAGCTGTCGGCGAGCAGCATCTTGAATCGTTCAAGACTATCGAGAATGTGCAACGCACCA
>CANPDS010000024.1 GCA_947573015.1 uncultured Muribaculum sp. | reverse complement strand
CGGGAGTGTAATGACCGTAAGGATATACTGCGCAATATAGAGCTTGTGCGTAATTTTATATGCCCGTCACCACCTGCCATATGGGAGTCATTTTTCAAAGAGATGCTCTCTCACGCTGAAGCTGTGTGTGTGGATAATGAGAAATATGTGGTTTTCAAAGTTGACGCAGCCGATAAGGCTCTTCAGCAATATCTGGCTACAGATATTGCAATGCGCGAGATTGTTATTTGTGCGCAGGGATTCCGTGTGCTTGTGCGTGTTGATGATGTTGCCAGATTCAAATCGTTGCTTCTCGCCCGTGGATATCTTTTGTGAAACTTTACCCTATGGTGTCTGAAACCATACGAAGTGCATGATTGTTAATTGTAAATCACACTATCATGTCTTATGGTAAAGCTATCATACTCCGATACTCCATCTCATTCTGTCAGGAATCTTTCCGCTATGGGTCTGCTCGTAGCGTTGGGAATAGTGTTTGGTGACATAGGCACATCTCCGCTGTATGTGATGAAAGCTATTACGGCGGTTAATCCGCATTTTAGTGCGGATTATATTATTGGTGCCGTATCGTGTGTGATATGGGTATTGACATTGCAGACCACAGTCAAATATGTGCTGATAGCTTTACGCGCGGATAACAACGGTGAGGGTGGAGTGCTTGCACTTTTTTCCCTGTTGAAAAAGATACCTCGGAAGTGGCTGTATATAGTGGCTGCAACAGGAGCTTCAGCATTGATTGCGGATGGTGTCATTACTCCGGCCATGACCGTTAGTTCAGCGGTTGAGGGGTTGTCGATTATCGCTCCTGATATGCCGGTAATCCCGCTTGTAGTAGTTATTATAGTCATGATTTTCATGATGCAGCAGGCTGGCACCGGGAAGATCGGACGCTTGTTCGGCCCCTTTATGCTTGTTTGGTTTCTCATGCTTGGAGTGTTGGGAGCATGCAATATTTTTCATGCTCCGGATATCTGGCGTGCTTTTAATCCGTGGTATGCTGTGAAGTTGTTGGTAGGGTATCCGGAATGGTTTTTGATATTGGGTGCGGTGTTTCTGTGTACTACAGGTGCTGAGGCACTGTATTCTGATCTGGGACATTGTGGACGTCTTAATATATCCGTAAGCTGGATGTTTGTAAAGATAATGCTTATTCTTAATTATCTCGGACAGGGAGCTTGGTTGATCGGAGGAGGGGATCCGCTTATAAATCCATTCTATGGCATAATGCCGGGATGGTTCATGGCAATCGGGGTGGTGCTCTCCACCGGAGCCGCTATTATAGCCAGTCAGGCGTTGTTGAGTGGTTCGTTTACAATATTCTCGGAAGCTATCAATCTTGATTTCTGGCCTAAACTTAAAATCAAATATCCATCTGATGAGAAGGGACAGCTTTATATTCCGGTAGTCAATTGGATGTTTCTTGCCGGCTGTCTGTTGACTGTGCTGATATTCCGCGACTCAAACCATATGGAGGCCGCCTACGGTTTGGCGATAACTGTTACCATGCTGATGACTACGGTGTTGCTAACCATATATTTGCGGCATAGGGGTTGCAGACGTTGGTTGTGTGGATGTTTCCTGATGTTCTTTATGGCTTTGGAGGGAGTTTTCTTTTTAGCTAATATCGCAAAATTTACTCATGGAGGATGGTTCACATTCCTTATTGCAGCAATCGTCGGATTAGTTATGGTTGTCTGGTATCGTTCCACTCGTATACGCGACTCATATATTGAATTCAGCGACATCACACCGACGCTTGATCTCATACGGGATTTGAAGTCAGATAATGAGGTGCCGCGATATGCTTCAAATATAGTATATTTTAGCCGGTCGGGTAATCCATGCAAGCTTGAAAATAAACTGCTCTATTCTATTGTGAGCCGACAGCCTAAGCGTGCTGATCATTATTGGATAATCCATATCGAACATAGTGATGAGCCTTATCGTCTTGACTATACTGTAGATGAACTCATATCCGGCACTATGTTTTTCATTACTATAAGTATGGGATTCCGTGTCGAACCAAAGATCAGCCTATATCTGCGTCAGGTGGTGGAAGACCTTGTGGCGGAAGGACGACTTGATATCACATCAAGTTATCCATCATTGCGCAAACATGGTCGTGCCGGAGATTTCCGGTTTATAATTATCAACAGACTGTTTTCGATGGAGAGTTCATGCTCTCGCATGAGGACATTCCTTATGCGTATGCACGATCGTCTGCGCCATATCGGTATTACTGATCAGAGTGCTATGGGCCTGGATACTTCCGGAGTTGTCTATGAGACAGTGCCATTAATACTTTCTCAAAATACATCACGCCGTATCCATCGATTGCGCAGTTCATAAAAATAATTTTACGGCAAAATCTTTTATTTATAGCTGAAAAATCTGTATTTTTGTGGAGAATTCGAAACGATTAAAAATGACACTCCTGAAAAAATTTAGATTTGTTGGTGGTGCGCTTGTGTGTGCCACTATGTTGATGCATTCCACAGTGGCGGATGCGCGTGTTGTTTTGCCTCATATGATTGGCGATGGTATGGTGCTTCAGCAGCAGAGCGATGTGAAGCTTTGGGGCAAGGCCAAACCAGGCAGCAAGATCAGTGTGGCTCCTACATGGAAAGGTGGCAAATACACTGCTACGGCGCAGGCTGATTCGATGTGGATGGTCAGTGTGGCTACGCCCGTGGCCGGTGGACCTTATGATATAAAGATTTCGGATGGAGATGGCGATCCTGTCACCTTAAACAATGTGCTTGTGGGTGAAGTATGGTTCTGTTCTGGACAGTCGAATATGGAAATGCCAATGATGGGCTTTGACCGCCAGCCTCTGAATGGCACCAACGGAGTGATTGCCAAGTCAAAGAGCACTACCCCCATACGAATATTTTCAGCTGATCGTAATGGACATGGATGGGTACGCACTTCGGCTAAGACTCCACAATGGGATATTCCTGGACAGTGGTGGGATAACACGCCCGAGCATGTGGCAAACAGTAGTGCGGTGGCTTATATATTCGCCCAGTACCTTAATGATGTGCTTGATGTGCCGGTGGGAATAATAGTGTCGACTCTTGGCGGTTCGCGTATCGAGCCCTGGATATCCCGTGAGGGTATGGAAGGTTTTGATGGATATAAATATGATCATCTTGCTCCTGATGCGAAGGCGAATGCATGGAATGATCCGTGCATGCTGTATAATGGCAAGGTAGCTCCGTTTGTTAATTACGGAGTAAGGGGCTTTCTATGGTATCAGGGCGAGAGTAACCGCCATAATGCAGATATCTACGATGATCTGATGGCTGCTATGGCCCACGACTGGCGTACGCGCTGGGGTGGCGGTGAGAGTATGCCGTTCTATTTTGTGGAGATAGCGCCATACCGCTATGAGGGGCATGATGGAACCTCGTCAGCTTATCTGCGCGAGGCGCAGGCTCGTGCGCTTGATAAAATACCAAACAGCGGTATCGCATCGACGCTTGATGCCGGGAATTACAACTTCATTCATCCTGTAAATAAATTCCCTGTAGGAGAACGTTTGGCTTGGATGGCGTTGGCTGATACTTATGGGATGACCGGCTTTGGATCGCATTCGCCACAGTATGAGTCGATGGAGATCAAGGATGGCAAGATATATATAAATGTAAAGAATGCCCCTAACGGACTATGTCCGATGTGGACTTCCCTTTCTGGATTTGAGATTGCCGGGGCCGACCGCAAATTCTATCCGGCATTTGCCGTGGTAGAGGAGTCGACTTGTCGACTTGCAGTCAGCTCAAAAGATGTGCCTCAACCTGTGGCTGTGAGATATTGTTTCAAGAATGTGCCGGAAATGTCGGTATATAATGTGCCCGGTTTGCCGTTGCTACCGTTCCGTACCGATAATTGGTAATTCATAAACACCCTCTTGAATTAAATATGAATTATATGATAAAACGTGCGGTTGCCATGGCCATGTGTGCTGTAGCAACCGCTTGGTGTATTGCCGGGGGCATATATCATAAAGGTTGGATAGATTTTAATAAAAACGGGCGCAAGGATATATATGAGGATCCTTCCAGACCGCGTGACGAGCGTGTGGCTGATCTGTTAAGCCGTATGACTATGGAGGAGAAGACTTGTCAGCTTGCCACGCTGTATGGTTCGGGTCGAGTGCTCAAGGACTCACTTCCAACACCACAATGGAAAAATGAGATATGGAAAGATGGTATAGCCAATATTGATGAGCAAGCCAATGGACTTGGCACTTTCGGTGCGTCGATCTCGTATCCTTATAGGGTGTCAGTTGAGAATCGTCATGCAATACAGAAATGGTTTGTTGAGGAGACGCGTCTCGGCATTCCGGTAGACTTTACCAACGAAGGTATCAGAGGGCTTAATCATGATCGTGCCACTATGTTTCCTGCACAGTGCGGACAGGGGGCCACATGGGACCGCGATCTTGTGTCGGAAATATCTCGTGTCACTGCGGAGGAAGCTCTGGCGCTGGGATATACAAATATCTATGCTCCTATTCTCGACACGGCACGTGATCCTCGTTGGGGACGGTGTGTGGAAAGCTATGGTGAGGATCCGTATTTGGTGGGAGAGCTTGGTCTGCGGATGGTTCGTGGCTTGCAGTCGCATGGGCTGGCATCAACACCGAAGCACTTTGCCGTCTATAGTGTGCCTGTCGGTGGCAGGGACGGAGGTACTCGCACCGATCCACATGTAGCTCCACGTGAGATGCATACTATCCTTCTCGAACCATTCCGTAAGGTGGTGCGTGGTGCACATCCGATGGGTATAATGAGTTCATATAATGACTACAATGGCGAACCGGTCAGCGGAAGCCATTATTTTCTGACTGAACTCTTGCGCGATGAATGGGGATTTGATGGTTATGTAGTGTCTGACAGCGAGGCTGTGGAGCAGTTGTATAATAAGCACCGTACGGTGGCTGACGATGTGGAGGCTGCCGCTAAATGTGTCAATGCCGGACTTAACGTGCGCACTAACTTCACTCCGCCATCCGACTTTATCATACCATTACGTAAGGCTGTGGAGCGTGGCTTGGTGTGTGACAGTATTCTTGATCTCAGGGTGGCGCAGGTTCTGGATGTGAAGATGCGTCTCGGGCTGTTTGATAATCCTTATCCCGGTGTGGAGCAAGGAATAGATAAGCTGGTGCATACACTGGAGCATAGTGATGTGTCTTTACGTGCGGCTTTGGAGTCGATTGTGCTACTGAAGAATGAGAATGAGGCTTTGCCGTTGTCAAGAGAGTTGAAACGGGTGGCTGTGATAGGCCCTAATGCCGATGAAAGCAAGCAACTTGTATGCCGCTATGGTCCTGCTAATCCTCCTATTATCACAGTATATCAGGGAATAAAAGATGCTTTGCCATATGCTGAAGTACGCTATGCAAAAGGTTGTAATATCATAGACCGTTACTTTCCGGAAAGTGAGCTTTATGCCGTGCCGCTCGATTCTGTCGAGAGAGCGATGATGGATGAGGCGGTTGATGTTGCCAGGAATAGTGATGTGGCCGTGATGGTGCTCGGTGGCAATGAACTTACTGTGCGCGAAGAGTATTCACGAACATCTCTCGACCTTCCTGGCCGTCAGCAGCAACTTCTTGAGGCTGTGCATGCTACCGGTACACCTGTAGTGCTTGTGTTGCTTGACGGTCGTGCTTCAACTATAAACTGGGCTGACAAGAATATTGATGCGATAGTCCATGCATGGTTTCCGGGTGAACATACCGGAGATGCAGTGGCACAGGTGTTGTTGGGCGATTACAATCCTGGTGGACATCTGGCTGTAACTTTCCCGAAATCAGTAGGTCAGATTCCTTTTGCATTTCCGTTTAAGCCGGGCAGTGACTCACCTGGCCGGGTGCGTGTGGCTGGTGCTTTATATCCGTTTGGACACGGATTAAGTTATACCACATTTGATTATTCCAATCTATCTATAGATCGCCGCAGTTATAGTGTGGGCGATAGCATCCGGATTAAATGTCGTGTGACAAATAGTGGCAACCGTGCTGGAGATGAGGTGGTGCAACTTTATATACGCGACGATATAAGCTCTGTCACCACGTACGATATGATGTTGCGGGGGTTTGAGCGCATTACTCTTGTTCCGGGAGAATCGAGAGACATCGAGTTTACTTTGCAACCTGACGATCTGGCATTGCGAGGCAGAAGCGAGGGTGATGTGAGCGATAGATGGATTGTGGAACCTGGAACATTCTCTGTAATGATAGGCCGCAGTTCTAAAGACATACGTCTGAGAAGCGGTTTTGAGATAAAATAGATAAGTTGTCCTGAAAAATTGAGCCACTGTTTATCGGCATGTATCCGTTCAATACATGGCAATATTATTGATATTGCATTAGTGAATAGTAATTGAGAAATTATATAGTTTTATATGAAAATTAGCGTCTTTTAACATTAAGGGCGCTAATTTTTATTTTGCTGAGGGATAGTTGATTGCTGAAATTTTTATGTTAAAAAACATAGTTTTATTGCATGTTTTGCTCGTTTTGCACTAACTTTGTGCCCGGTTCAAATGTATATATTAGTGAAAACGCCGTAAATAACGGACGTGAGATAATTAATCAAGTTTAGGCGGAATGGTCCGCCGATAATTAAAAATTTTAATGGTATGAACAAGATGATTAAATTTTTCAGAGAAGAGGTTAGTGCATATGCTCGTCATCTTGGTGCCCACAATTACTTCCGTACTACGGGAGACTGCACCCCGATGACTTCGGAGCGTAACTGATGAGCACACAGAAGTCGGTCAGTAATTGGCTGCTTCTATTTCCACAGAGGTGGGATGTGACGACGGATATCATTCAACTGATCCGTTCGTAGGTAAGGCGGTCAGCCGCCATTTTAACAGTCTGACACATTAAGTGTAACTCTGAATCTTGGATTTTGGTTCATGCTACATTGCCTCCGGGCATGGATAGTATGGTCCGGAGGCAAGATTCGCAAAACGATTCAAGTATTATGTTACAGGTTTTTAAAAAAGTATTCCGTTGGTATTTCGAGAATGCAGCCGAGATGTATAAGTAAACATCTTAGAGGCAGATCTCTCCATCACTCACACAAGTAACTAATCAGGTGTTATAATGATATGGACTGAATGTATATTGCAGTCGATATCATATAGCCACAGAGAATCGTGATTCATTCACGATTTTTTTGTGTCTATTGATTAATCATCCGATAGCGTTGTCGATGAGTGCCAGTTCTTCTTGCGAGAATTTGGTGTTGCGCACTGCTGCGATTGTATCGGATAGCTGTTCGGTTGAGCTGCATCCTGCAATAACTGAAGTTACACGTTTGTCGGACAGCACCCAAGAGATAGCCATCTGTGCTAGCGATTGGCCGCGTGATGATGCTATGTCGTTTAGTTCACGTGTGCGGCGTATTACATCGGGAGTGATTGTATCTGATTTTAGGAATCTGCCCTGTGCAGCACGTGAATCGGCAGGAATGCCATGGAGATACCTGTTTGTCAGTAGCCCTTGCGCCAACGGAGAGAAGGCGATGAAGCCCACACCGTTGCGGTCAACGGCATCAAGTACTCCGGATTGCACCGGTGCGCGATCAATCATGTTAAGGCGGTCCTGAAATATAAGGCAGTGTGCATCTCTCCGGTCGAGATAATCAAAAGCTTTCTTCGAGGCGTCAAGTGGCCAGCGGGATATTCCTATATATAATGCTTTCCCGGAGCGCACTATGTCCACGAGTGCCTGAAGTGTCTCTTCGATCGGAGTCTCCGGATCGAAACGGTGTATGTAAAATATATCGACATAATCAAGATTCATACGGCGCAGGCTTTGATCGAGCGATGCCATGAGATATTTACGTGAGCCCCAGTTTCCGTAAGGACCGGGCCACATATCGTAGCCTGCTTTTGTAGAGATGAGCATTTCATCGCGATATGGGCGGAAGTCGCTGCGGAATATTTCTCCGAATGTTGTTTCTGCTGATCCATATGGCGGACCATAGTTGTTGGCCAGATCGAAATGAGTGATTCCATGGTCGAAGGCATATCGCAGGATGGCACGTGAGCGATCAAGCGGATCGGTAGCACCGAAATTGTGCCATAACCCGAGTGATATCTCGGGAATGAGAATGCCGCTACGGCCAGAGCGCCGATAGTTCATATGTCCGTCTGCGGCATAACGCTCGGCCGACGGGGAGTATGCTGGAGGGATCATGATTGTTTGTAATAATCTGGATTATAAGTGTCTATATGCCGCTATTTTTTAAGGCGTGTTTCGATCATCTGGAAGATATCCGCTTCTGATCCGGGATAGTTGTCGCGCAGACTCTTGAGATATTCGTTTGCCTCGAATGTTTTACCTTCTTTGCGAGTGATATCACTTAAGAGTATGTAGCCACGTGCGAGCCAGTATTGATGTGGGGTATTGCTATCGATCAGTGCATTTACAGTACGGCGAGCCTGTGATAATTTACCGGAGTCGAATTGTTGTTGTCCCAGATGGTACGCTGCCATAGCGCCGTAGAGATCGCCTGTATCGGATGCCAGCTTTTCCCATTCGGCAGAGGCCTGGGATGTATTGCCTGACTGAGCCATTGCATATGCACGTGAATAAAGCACTTCTGTGCGTCGGTCGGCAGACAGTGCCGACGATGCCAGTAGTGCGTCAGCCGCATTGATGACATCGGAGTGGCGTCCAAGGTCGCGTGACACTCGCATTATACCCATGCGTGCGGTCTGTATTGTGCGTGCTCCTGAAGCACTCGATTCAAGAGCGCGGAATGTGGCCAGAGCCTTTTCCGCTTCACCCATTTCCATCTCGATCTCCCCTTTTATGGCCAGACCTTCTTCTGCCGACTCTGAGTGAGGGAACCTGCTTACAAGCGATGTGGCGTAAGTCAGTGCCTCATCGTGATTGCCATTTTCAAATGTTGCTGTGGCAAGATAGCTGAGTGACTGCGCGGTATGTTGTCCATTAGGGAAGTTTTCTACATATTCTTTCATGCGGCGTATATCGCCTGAGGCGAGATATGCTTTTTCAGCGGCCTGATATGTAAGTTCATCAATTTCCGTTGTGTCGAGCTTAGGCGCATTTGGCACAGTAGCTATAAAGGAGGTGTATTCATTGAGCCGTCCTTCATCGGCAAGTATGCGTTTGAGGTCATCTGACGCTACACGTGCTTCTTCCGAAGTCGGATAAGAAGCAATTACCTTTTTGTAAGTTTTGATAGCTTCGGCTGATCGACCGAGCGACATTTGCGTGATTGCCATCTGTAGGTATCCGTTGCGCCCTTGTGATGTTGCAGGGTATTTGGCAACAAGGGTGCTGTATACGTTGATGGCATCGTCAGCATGGTTGAGGGCCAGCATACTCTCTGCCTTTTCGAGCAGTGCTGATGGCATTAGTCCTGAAGTGGGATAGGTGCGCATCATCTGATCGAGCATATCTATTTTAGCTTGATGATTGTTGGTAAGCCCATGCATGACAGCTTTCTGAAACAGTGCGTAGTCGCCGGAAGCCGGGTTGGCATCAAGTGCCTTATCGTAATTTACGGCAGCTGTGCTGAAGTCGGTGGCGTAATAATAGCAGTCGCCGATACGGTTGTATGCGTCTGCTACGATACGCGTATCCGGTGACATGCTACCGGTGGCTGAAGTCACTTTTTTGAAATAGCCGAGTGCTTCGTTGTATCGACGTTGTGCAAATAGGGTGTAGGCCAGATCATATGTAGCGATGATACGGTTGGGCGATGATTTTGGAGCTGTGCGCAGATAGCTGTTGAATGATGAGGCAGCCTCCTGATATTTCCCAAGACGGTACAGGCAGTCGCCGATCCAGAGATCGGTCTCTGCTCCCATCGAAGGATTGTAGGATGCGAGCGATTTTGATTCGCGGAATCGTTGGAGTGCCTGAGCTGTGCGGTTAGCGGCCAGATCGCGCGAACCAAGTATATATAGTACCTGTTGCTTTGCTCTCAGTATTGGTTCTGATGGCTTTGTGATGTTGTTGATTGATGCAAGAGCCTGTTCGTAGTTGTTGTCGGTCATGTAGCCGGTTATGAGGTACTCCTGTACCTGTGGGGCAAACCGTGAATTTGGATAGCTACGTAGAAAATCTTCCATGAGGGCTACCGAGCTACCGAATGGCACACGGCCGCCTTCCATGCGTGTGACTGCATAATTGTAAAATGCTGTTTCTCTTACCGACGGATCATAATCGAGGCGGTATGCTTTTTCCAATGCCATCAGTGCCGCATCCTTATTGCCTTCCTGGAGCGATGCCTGCCCGATATATAGGTATGCAGATTGTCCGATAGCGTTCTCGCAGGCAGTCACAGGGGTTAGGAGTCTGACTGCTTCTGATAGATTGCCATGCTGATATGCATCGATACCCATAATATACAGAGCTGATGGCTCTGCATTATCTATAGGTGTTGCTTCAAGATATCGGTTGAGATATTCTACCGATTCGGAAGTTTCACCGATGTGATACAGTGATTCGCCGGCGATACGCATCATTTCTAGCGCGTTTGGTGAATTTGGGTCGTGGGACAATGCTTGCCGTGCCATTGACATAGCCCGATCATAATCTCCTTCGTGGAATGCTATCTGAGTAAGGTAATATGAGGCTTGATCGCCTGGGGCTGTGTATTGGTTGACTGTGTCAAACAGATGTTTTGCCTCTGCATATTCACCCTGGGTATAATGTAGATAGCCTTGATAGAAACGTGATGCGTTGGCATATTTCTCAGAGGCAGCAAGTTGGGCGAAACCGCTCATTGCCTGACGGATGTGACCGAGCATCATTTCACAATATGCCTGACGGTATATCAGATCTTCGGCACTTGCAAGATCAGGACCTGAAGTATTTATTTCTCTATATGTAGCAAGGGCCTTAGTATAGTTGCCTTGGTAAAAGTCACAGTCGGCCAAAGCGATACGTGCATGTATGGTATGGCTGTTTGCCGGATATTTCTCGATAAATTCTTCAATCAGTGTGCGTGCCTGATCTATTTTTCCTTCAGAAAGGGTTGCTATGGATTTATTCCATGCTGCTTCACTCTCAATATATGGTGATGGAGACGCGTGTTCGGCCATGTTGAGTTGGTCGATCGCACCTTGAGTGAAATCGTTGCGCAGAAGGGATATGCCCCGAAGCAGACATCCATCGGCTTGCGGAGAATTGATTTGGGCGGAGAGTGAGAGAGTTGTCGCCAGAGATAATATAAGAAAGTTACGTTTCATTATTTGAAATGAACTGATTTAAACTGAATGCAAATCAACCTTCCGGATTGTTTTGGTTTATATCAGTTCTTGATTTAACATTTTGAAATAAGTTCCAATATGGGGATAACGGCATTGCGTGCCGTAGCATTGCAAATGTACGAAAAAACTTGATAGGAGTATATATGCAACCGGATCTTATGATATTCTTTCTGTGGAGTGGCAATAGTTATCAGCATCCATAGTGGAATTTTTTGTAACTTTGTGATGAAAAGTGAATGAAATGAGTAGTAACCGTAGTAAGTCAGAGCTAACGCGAAGGTATGTGGTATTTACAATAGCTCTATTCTTTATATCTCTTGGTGTCAGTCTTATAACGCGTTCGTTGTTGGGTACATCTCCGATTTCAAGTATTCCCTATGTAATGAGTCTGAATGCGTTTCTGAGTATGGGAATGTTTATTTTTATTCTGAACATATTTCTCATGATAGGCCAGATGCTGATGCTCGGACGCAAGGGAATCCGCGATTGTAGAATAGAACTGCTCATGCAATTGCCTGTATCGGTGGTATTTGGCTTGTTTGTCGATTTGACCATGTCGATGCTTTCATTTTGGCATCCTGACTTTTATTGGATGAAGCTTGTATCGCTCCTGCTGGGTTGTGTTTCAATGGCCTTGGGCGTATCACTTGAAGTGCTGGCTGATGTGGCGATGGTGTCGGGAGAATATTTCGTGCATGTGGCATCGCGGCGTTTCAGACGAGAGTTTGGTTCAGTGAAGATAATGTTTGATGTATCGCTTGTGATAATTGCCATAGGATGCTCCTGGATATTGGCCGGGCGTGTTGATGGAGTACGCGAGGGCACATTGGTGGCGGCATTACTTACCGGTCCGCTTGTGCGGCTTATAATGCCCCGGATGAAATGGGTAGAGAGATGGGAATGTGGGAATTCTGACACTGAACAAGCGGTTGCGGCGCCTGGGGCTGCCTCGCATGGCACAGTTATTACCATAGCCCGTCAATATGGTAGTGGAGGCCATGATATAGGTCGTATGATTGCTGATGCGTTGGGAATACCTTTTTGCGATAGCTCTATGATGGAGATGGTAGCCCGGGAGTCGGGGTTCAGTGAATCGACTGTGCGCGAGTATGACCAACGTTTGCCGCATCCTTTGCTTTATGAAATGATAACTCAGGATTTTTCTGTGCCAATGGAGCGCAGCTTATCCACAAAAGATGCTCTTTTTGTGGCACAGAGCCGTGTGATACGTAGGCTTGCTTCGGAAGGATCATGTGTGATAGTTGGACGTTGTTCAGACTTTGTGCTACGTGATCGCCCAAACTGCATACATATATATTTACATGCATCACAGGAATATAAAGTGCGCAGGGCGATAGATCATTATGGCGTTTCTCCTGAAAAGGCGTCATCATATGTCGAGGCGCAGAATGCGGCACGTAGGGCGCATTATTCATATTATACAGGCAAACGGTGGGAGGATATCCGCAATTATCATGCAGTGTTTGATACATCGAAAGTTTCGGCGGATGATATATGCTCTACGGTAATATCCCTTTATAAGAATAAGTAAGTCATGAAAATTATTTTATAAATAAAAAGTGGATTATGGATATAGAGACTATTCGCAATTACTGTCTGTCGCTTCCATATACTTCGGAGGATATGCCATTCGGCGATGAATATCTGATACTGCGCGTATATGGGAAGATTTTCGCTTGTATTGGCTTGGAGATGCCTGATTATTTTGTGGTAAAATGTGATTCTGATTATGCCATCGAACTTCGTGACCGCTATAGTGAGATTGTTCCGGCATGGCATTGGAACAAGAAATATTGGAATCAGATATCATTGTGTGGCAGTCTTTCGGATGAATTGATAATTTCGCTTGTGCGCCACAGTTATGCCGAGGTGGTGAAGAAGCTGCCACGGCGTGTGGTGTATGAGAATCCATTACTTTCTACGGTGTATTGAATTGTCAATATTCTGAAATAAAAACTGACACCGAGATTTTACATAATATCTCGGTGTCAGTTTTTCTATAATATTTGTTGGTGTCGTTACCTTGCAGCGTTGATCCCTTTTTCAAGGAATGAGGTGAATTTCGGAATGCTTTCGTCGTAGGCGTATGGCCCGGAAAGAAGTTCTCCACGGTCATTCAGGATTACATAGTAAGGCTGGGCATTGGCTTGGAATTTATATCGTTGTAGATAACTCCAACGTTCGCCATAGGTGTCGAGACGTAATTGTTTGCCATTCTCTTCAACATAAATCGGCTCAGGAAGCTCACGCTTTTCATCAACCATGAGTTTGATTACTACAAAATTGTTGTCGATCATGGCCTTTACCTCCGGTTGGTCAAGTACAGCTCCCTCCATTTTTCGGCAGTTTACACATCCGTAGCCGGAGAAGTCGAGTAGCACAGGCTTGCCTTCACTGCGTGCGGCTGCCATGCCTTCATCATAGTCGGAATATTCTTTGAATCCGTCACCATACAGGTTAAGGTCCTGTGTGTAGAGTGGGGGGACAAATGCGCTTGCTCCTTTCAGTGGCGCACCCCAAAGTCCCGGAATCAGATATACTGTGAATGATAGTGATGCAATGGCCAGAAAAAAGCGTACGGTACTTATCGACCTGTCGGCCGGTCCATAGTGTGAGAAGTTGAATGTTCCGAGCAGGTATGCTCCGAGCAGTCCGAAAATCACAATCCACAGCGACAGGAATACCTCGCGGTCAAGTATATGCCATCCGTAGGCCAGATCAGCGACGGAGAGGAATTTCAGCGATAATGCGAGCTCGAGAAATCCGAGCACGACCTTTACAGTGTTCATCCAGCTGCCTGATTTTGGTGCGCTCTGTAGCCATGACGGGAACATGGCGAACAAGCAGAATGGAATGGCGAGGGCAAGGGCGAACCCTCCCATGCCTACAGCCGGTCCGAATTTATCACCTGTGCTTGCTGCCTCTACAAGAAGAGTGCCTATGATCGGGCCAGTGCATGAGAAACTTACAAGGGTAAGGGTGAATGCCATGAAGAAGATGCTGAGCAGTCCGGTGGTATTTTCGGCTGATGCATCCATTTTGTTGGCCCATTTGGAGGGGAGTTTAATATCGAATGCTCCGAAGAAACTTATTGCGAATATTATCAGGAGAACAAAAAATATGATGTTGCACACGGCGCTTGTGGCAAGCTCATTGAGCTTGGTTGGCCCCCATATTACCGTCACTACAATACCTAACAACAAGTATATCACTATAATTGACAGCCCATACGTCATGGCGTCGGCGATGGCTCGTGAGCGGCTCTTGCCTTTTTTCAGGAAAAAACTAACAGTCATCGGAATCATCGGCCATACGCAAGGTGTAAGAAGAGCAAGGAAGCCACCGATGAAGCACGCGAAGAATATATACCATAACGATGTTGATGAATAATCGGTAGCATCACCTGATGCACTCATATCGATTGGAGCCCAGAGGTCGGACTCTGATACGGTGGTATTGTTGTCAGATTGCTGTGGTATGATTTTGCTTTCAAATTCGTCAACGGTGTCGGCCGGTTC
>CANPDS010000023.1 GCA_947573015.1 uncultured Muribaculum sp. | reverse complement strand
GTGTGGTGCGCCGCACGGAACTTATCCATGCTCCCCGAATCAACTCCACAAGCAACATATATCTCAAGCCTGAATGTCTGCAGCATACCGGCTCATTCAAGCTCCGTGGCGCCTATTATAAGATATCGCAGCTCTCCGAGGAGGAGAAGTCGCATGGTGTCATCGCATGTTCGGCAGGCAATCATGCGCAGGGAGTGGCACTTGGTGCTAAAGCAGCAGGTATCAAGGCTTTGATATGTCTGCCCGAAGGTGCGCCGATATCTAAGGTTGAGGCTACCAAGAAATATGGCGCTGACGTGAAGCTTGTACCGGGGGTGTATGATGATGCATATGCCGAGGCACTACGTCTGCGCGACGAGCATGACTATACGTTCGTGCATCCGTTCGACGATCCGCTGGTGATAGCCGGGCAAGGTACCATCGGCCTTGAGATCATCGATGAGCTGCCCGACGTTGATGCCGTGATAGTGCCGGTTGGTGGCGGTGGACTCATATCCGGAGTGGCATTCGCTATCAAGTCGATCAATCCTAATGTCAAGATATATGGTGTGCAGGCTGCCGGTGCGCCGAGCATGGTAAAGTCGCTGTCGGATGGCGAGCGCATTACTCTGCCATCAGTATCCACTGTAGCGGACGGTATTGCTGTAAAAGAGCCGGGAGCACACACATTTGACTTCTGCCGCGAATATGTGGATGATATCGTCACCGTTACCGACGATGAGATTGCTGCCGCCATACTCGCCATGATGGAGCAGGAGAAGCTTGTGGCAGAGGGTGCAGGGGCGGTTGCTGTGGCTGCCGCCATGTTCAATAAAGTTCCAGTCGAGGGAAAGAAAGTGGTCTGTCTGGTATCGGGAGGCAACATCGACGTGAATGTGCTTAGCCGTGTCATCAACCGAGGTCTGATCAAAAGTGGCCGTCAATATGCCGTGACTATCGATCTGAGCGACAATCCCGGTGTGCTTGCACATGTGAGCAAAGTGGTGGGCGAGCTTGGCGGAAATATCATATCCGTGACTCATGAACGCATATCCACCGACAAGCCTATTGCGAGCTGCACCTTGCGTCTGGTGATGGAGACACGTAATCACGAGCATATAGAGATCATCCGCAAGGGCTTGGCTGATGCGGGCTATACTGTGGTGCAATGAGAAGTCGGTTGTTCATCCTCGCGCTCTTTGCCGGTATCATGGCATTGATCTACGCATGTGCCCATGCCGGCACGTCACGGACAACCTCCGGAGCTTCATTGCCCGATGTGGCTGTCAGTGAGCTTGCTCTTCCGGAGTTGCCGGTGGAGCTGAAGAGCCCGGCAGAGCGTGCATCTTATCTGCTGCTGCATTTCTGGGACAATATGGATTTTTCAAATCCTGCTTCCGGATGCCGCGACACTGCCTATATGGAGCAGAATTTCGCCAACTTTATCGATGTGATGCCGCATGCACCTTCCGACAGCGTGCGGGCCGAGGCAGTCGGTATGTTACTCGACAAGGCTGCCGGTGATCCCGAGGCATTCGACCTCCTCACATGGATAGCGGAGACATATCTCAACTCTACCGATTCACCGATGTATAGCGAGAGCCTGTACATGCTGTTTCTGAAGTCGCTTTCAGTGTGTGGGAGTCTCGATGAAGTGATGCGCGAACGTTACGGTGCACAGCTTGCCGATCTCAACCGCAACCGTCCCGGACAGATTGCAGCCGATTTTATATTTGTGAGTCCTGGCGATTCATCTTCACTTCATGCCGTTGCTGCAGCTCACGATAGTACATTGGTGGTAATCTACGACCCTGACTGTCACGACTGCCACACATTGATCGACCGTTTGAAGCAGGATGAGGTCATTCATGACGCTGTCACATCTGGCAGCATGGCTGTCATGGCTTTGTATCCCTACGATGACACCGAACTTTGGACGCGTACCATCTCCGATCTGCCCGACTGGTGGATTGTGGCCCGTGGTGAAGGATCTGTAAGCCTTGAAGATCTTTATTACATACCTCGCACGCCTCGCACGTACCTTCTTGACCGCGATGCACGCATCGTACGCGTTACCGAATAGTAAATGCATTCATTCCGCTTTAGTTTGACGTTGCCTACTGAATCATCGTATTCTACAGTGTGGAGTTCTCGTTGACTATCTTGGTTATGTCGCTCTCAATCTTAAGAGCGAGATTTCCGTTTTGTTTCACGAAATGATAAAGCTCCACTGCAGGCCCTATCTTCCCGGTGGCATATCCCAATGAGCCACCGCCGATGCTATTTCCGTTGCGGTGCTTTCCGTTGATTCCTTGTGATCATCGGCCGTGGAGAACATCTGATAGTTGGCGACAAAATCGAAGCAAGCGTCGACAAGCTCGGGCCATAGGCTCAGGTCGATCTTCACCGAAAGAGAGTCGAGCAGGAGCGATGTGGCCGATGCACTGTCGAGAAAGCGTTTTACTGCCGGTTCTGACGAATGGTCCATGTCAAGCCCGGAAGGTTTGAACATGTCGGCCATGTCGCTTATCTTGAAATCCGGAGAGAATGTCTTGGGCGATGACTCACGTTTGTCAAGAGGTGTGGTCAGCGCGTATCCATATGTAAGAAACATGTTCAGGCTGTGTATCACCATCGGTGCATTTTTCACAAGTTTGGATTTCTCCGACTCATGATGCAGTATGCGCTGCTTTTCAAGTTCCGACTCCACCTCTATTTCCGATTTCATCGAGCCGACGGCATTAAGGAAAAATCCGAGGATCACCAATCCGCACATCACCTCTATGGCAGTCACAGCCTGAGCCATGCCGTGAGCAGGCGTATAGTCGCCGAATCCGAGCGTAGTTATAGTGACAATGCTGTAGTAGAGCCACGATCCGAAGTCGGTGCCGGCACCGTCGGGTATACGGAACTGGCCATCGGGCATCAGCCAATATATCACCGCGAATATTGGTGTCAGAGCCACGTAGGCTGAAATCCAGATAATAGGTCGCACGTTTGATACCACGTGGAAAAAGTGTTTTATCTTGTCGGGATGATTCGGGGTAGTCATGATCATATATTTTTATACTTTTTTTACAACCGTTGTATCTGATTGATCAGAGCATGTTTTACTTTCTTGCGGTTAATGCATTCTTGATGCGCTTCAGTTCGGCCGGGGTGATCACAGTCTTGCGCCCTGAAAAGCGCATGTCGTTGAGTTCGAGAGGTGTCATCTCGACGGCACCGGGCAAACCGGCGAGCAGTTTTTTGATTTTATCTTGAGTTGACATAGTCGTTGTTTCGGTCAATTAGAGGCATTATGGCATTGATGGCGAGCATAACTGCCACATAACAGGCCCCCAGTACGAAAAAGCCTGTTCCCGGATGGAATGCCTGCCTGAGCCAGCTACCTCCGAGATAGCAGAAAAATGATAGCCACAGCAGCGACTGCACGCATAGACAGAGCGTACACCAGCTCTTGGCCTTGAATTTCTGATACCACACACTCCAGAATGAGAATGGCAGGCATATCAGGTTGCAGAGGGCAAGATCGTCGATATGGTCAGGAAACATGAGCAGACACCCAAGCGACACTCCGAAGTAGGCGAGACCAACCTCGCTCCAGCCGAATATGCCAAAAAACTTCGATGCCGGTGTGGCAAGAATATCATCGCAGCCACCGGCCTGTACCACCGAACACACAGCGTCGGCATGACGGCTCTTGATATGGGCCGACTTCATCACCAGAAGCGTGGAGATATACACACCTGCGATGTCAATTATCGTCAGCAATACAGTCGATATATGACGATATATCCCATTGCTCACTATGGCATAGCCAAGCAGGGCAACTGCCAGCGCGGCGAGCACCCATTTTTTTGCAATGTTGGCGATCTCGGTGAAGCGATGCACAGCATAGTCTGGTTCGCAGGCGTTGTCATCGGCGAATGCTACAAACACATTGCCGGTCATGGCTGCCGAAAACCGCCCTTTGGTTGCCGTCTCTTCTACCGACTGAGTCACATACATTACAGTGTCGGCATCTACTGCGGTTACGATCACCATGCCGCGTGATGTCTGGGCTATAAAAGGTGTAGGCAGACGGTCAATCATATCGCTGTCGGCGAGTTTGAGGCCCACGCTCTCTACGCCATACGTTGCCAACAGTTTTTTGAGGCCGAACATCGTAGGGAAGGGCATCGAGCGGAAACTGCGGTTGGTGTAGCTGTCGGTATGCCTTACTCCGAGAATGGTAAGAAAGTCGGATAGGATTGTGTAATCTGGTGCTGCCATAGTTGTATGTCGTCGTTCCGCTGTCTAATTGATGTGTGACATGATCTTGTTGAGCAGCACATCTCCCGACATCTCGCCCGATTGGCGCCAGACCTGCGTGCCACCTTTGTATAGCATGAATGTAGGTGTACCCGTCACATCCTCGGCTGTGGCTGCCTCACTGTTCTGGTCTATGTCGAGTTGAACGATCTTTACCTTCCCTTCGAGCATTTCGCCTATTTGCTCAACCACTGGCGCCATATCGCGGCAATGGGGGCACCATGTGGCGTAGAATTCGACCAATACGTTCTCGGAGCTGCGTGTCATCTGATCATAAGTCATAATTATTCCTTTTTGAGAAGTTTTACTTAAAAACAGGCTTAAAATAGCTTTTGATAGTCAAACGCCTATGCAGCGTCAAGGTTTAGAGCGTGTCTGAAAAAGAAAGTTAACAGTACGGCGTAATGATATGATCGCCACATCTCCTTTTTTTTCTCTTGTTAAAAAAGTATAAAACACAGTGCGCTATGTTTAGCTTGGTTAAAAAGTGTATTGTCCTTTTATATGGATGAATTGATCTATCACATATGATTTAACCAATCCAAATACTTTTAACCTCAATTACTTTTTACCAAAATCAAAACCAATGAACCGCGCATTTCTATTTACTGCATTGCTGTATGTCGGAATGACTTCCGGATGTGCCTCCGATAATCCTCCGGTGGAGGTAGTCGATGATTTGAGTGATATAACCGCTGATGTTACCAGGATTGATGCACCCTTCGAGGGAGGTACATATACTGTAAATCTTGATATAACTGGCGACACTCACGAATGGAGCACTATGGTAGCCACAAACGATTGGCTTACCCTTACTCCCGGAGAGGACGATACAGCCAATCAGTTGACAATTACTGTTGCTCCTAACCAAGAACTAAGCGACCGTTCGGAAGAGATATGCGTATATACACGTACCAGACATCTGACAATTACTGTAAATCAGGGTCCGGAGGAGCGTAGCTGCGAGCTTTCTGAAAGAGAAATAAATTTTGCTGCCGACGATTTCGTATATCACAACGTAAGTGCATACGCCTACGAGAACATGACTATTGATACTACCGACGCTTCATGGTTACAGTTTGCCGGACTTGCTGACGGTACCATCGAAAAAGGCTCTACCGTGACATTCGACATAGCTCCTGTAGGGCCGAATGCGTCACCCCGTAGCGCTGTAGTCGCATTTACCGGTCAGGAAACTGGTACTGTCACACGTCTTGTGGTCAACCAGCAGCCGGTCGATGCTGTGAATGCATTCCCGGTGCGCTGGAATTATGATACAGAGGATGCCAACAATGGACAGTGGCTCACGAAATATACCTCGCTCGGCCATATGGAGGATGGGAGCCGTCAGGCTTATATCACAGCTGTCGGTGTGCACAACAAGCAGCTCAAACATGCTGTTGCCAAAAGTTCTGTGGCGGTTGCCGGCCTTTATACAGATGATTACCTTCTATTTTCCATTCCCTCGGCAAATCTTGCAGCAGGCACTGGTGTCGATTTCATGCTGAGCATATCTTCAGCCAATAATGCGGCTCCGAAATATTGGATTTGCGAGATATTGGATGGTGGTGAATGGCGTGCGCCTAAGGAAAGCGATCTTACCACCAACGAAGATGGTGAGAAGTATTCGTTCTATACTAAATATTTCAGTTCATATCAGTATGCATACTTTACACAGAGTTTTGTGTTGTCAAATCCTGTTGAGGATGGTATGGTGAGAGTGCGTTGCCGCGTTGTAGGCACACGCAACGGCTCCGATGGCACACTGTCGGCCAACAACACCGCTGAGATATTCCTGCCGTCGCATTACTGTTCGGTGGCTGCATATCCCGGAATTGCACTGCGCGATGTGAAGAAAGTTGGTATTCTTGGAAACTCGTTCACACAGTATTGCGCCACCTCATTCCTGCTTAAGGAGATAGCACGCTCGCAAGGTCATGAACTTGATATCCGCATCCATGCAAAGGGATCGCAGCTTTTCAGCAACCATATCAAGCTTGAACGCTCGCTTGTGGTGATCAACGACACAGACTATGACTATGTGGTATTGCAGGAGCAGTCAACCACATATTCCACCTATGCCGATGCACCTACAGAGTCGGTTCTGAATGATTGCAAGACGCTGACCTCAATGTTCCGCGCAGGATCTCCCAATGCAAAGATCATTCTGGAAAACACATGGCCTTTCCCCAACAAAACATGGTTTGGTTACGGATCTGCCGATAATTTTGAGAATAAACTTCTGCAAGGCACATTGTCTGTGGCTGGCGCTGATCCCAATGTCGATTGGGTATCGCCTATCGGTGTGGCATTCAACACTGCATATGCCGAGGGCATTACCGATCTGTGGTATAGTGACAGCAAGCATCCGAGCCGCAACGGTGCATACTTGAAATCATGCGTCAACTATCTCACGATATTCGGAGAGCGTTTTGATGCAAATGTATCCAATGGCGGATGTGATCCTACTGTGGCTGCCCGTCTGCGTGATGTCGCTGAGCGCACAGTGCTTGGCCATGAAGCCGATTATTACATCGCCCGCTAATTCTACCGTACCATATTAATACTGACAACAAAATGAAATACCATAAATATATATGCATGCTTATGGCGGCAATGGCTGCCGTGGGATTCACATCATGTGACGACGATGACGACAACGTAATCGTCATCAACGATGATCCGGTGCTCGACATCGTGGCCTCTACCGGAAATAAGTTTGACGGTGAGGGTGGCACACTCCAGATTCTTGTCAATTCCAATCTTGACTATGATGTGGTGATTGATGCTGACTGGATTGTACGCCAGGTAGCTCGTTCTGCGGCTGTCAACGATGTGGAGACATTTCAGGTGATGCCATATCCAATTGCAAAAGATATGACACCGCGCACCGCAACCGTCACCATCACATCGCCCGATGCCGAACCGCTGGTGTACACCGTTGAACAGACTCCGCAGGACATATATCGCTTTGAAGTTACCGGTGTGTCAGCATCCTATATCTCATCTTCCGGCGGCACGCTTACTGTCAGCATTTCATCAACTGTCGATTATACCTACGACGTATCCGATGCTTCATGGATCAGCGAGGCGGAGGGCAGCAACTCTGATACACGTGTGTTTACGATCGCTGCCAACGACACTGAGTCAAACCGTACAGGCTACATCACATTCCATCCCACAGATTTACCGGATGAATCAGTGGAGTTTGCGCAGAATTCCATGTCGAATGCCGGCAATGAGATCGTGGTCACATTTGCCGGATATGTTTACACCGGCGATATTGAGAACGTAGTGGAATATAAGGATGGAAGCACATCGACAAGTGTCAACGACCAGATATTTGATGTGGGCAATGCATGCTCATTTGTATTCACTAAAAATGATCCTTCGGCGGCGATCACATATATCAATCCGGCCGGTTCAAAGCCTCATCTTCAGTGGGGCAAAAATAGCACTCTCGCTTTTATTCCAAAGGATGGAGTGACTTTGACCAAGATCGTGTTCCATTGCACCACCGGCAATTATGTAGGTATTATGTCGGTGTCTGAGGGCGAGTGTGTCAGGGATTCCAAGGCAATGACTGCCACATGGACAGGCAATGCTTCTCTCGACGACGTGTATTTTGGATACGAATCATCATCGGGCACATACAGCATGCGTATAATGTATATGGAAATCACTTACGACATGTAGGCCTGTTTCCAGCAGATTTATTTTTTCAACCATCCCTTGAAAAGCGGGGAGAGCGCCATCTCAGGTGGTACTCTCCCCGCTTTTCCGTATAGATCTCACATTTATTTTTAATAAGCTTGGCATTGCACCCGACTTATTCGTATCTTTGGCAAAGCCTTAGATACTCACGCTCGGCAAAGCTCAAATAAATTTGGCATTGCACTCGACTTATTCGTATCTTTGGCAAAGCCTTAGATACTTACGCTCGGCAATGCTCAAATAAATTTGGCATTGCTCTCGACTTATTCGTATCTTTGCAATTGAACTTACGTTCAGTGCAATTTAAATACATCACATTTTTTTAATCGAAACGTTTATACCACATGAAGCGACAGATTTTTGCAGGCGCGGTAATATCCGCCATCGGCGTATCGTGGGCCTGTGCCGCTACACATCAGGCACCGATGCGTGCCGTCTATTCAGCTCCGGCTGTGGTCTGGGAGTCGGAAGCGCTACCGATAGGCAACGGATATATGGGTGCCATGATCTATGGAGATCCTTTCAATGAAGTGATTCAGACCAATGAGCACACCCTCTGGTCGGGTGGTCCCGGACAGGATAAGGATTACAATGGCGGACATCTCCGTACTCCGGCTGAGAACCATGCCATGCTCCAGGCTTTCCGTAAGGAACTGCAACGCCGCATGAGTGCGCTCGATAACTCGAAGTACGAGAGCAGCGGACGCGTGGACGATGCCGTGGAGTACGATGAATCGGGCCTTTATGATACATATGTGGTCAATCTGCTCGGTAACAAAGACCATTTCGGATCGTACCAGACACTCAGCAACATTCTTATTGATGTAACTGGCACCGATACCGTATATACCGGCTACGAGCGATCGCTCGACATAGACCGCGCTGTCCACAAGGTGAAATACACCTCCGGTGGCACAGCATATGAGCGCGAGTATTTCATGAGCTATCCCGACAATATCATGGTGGTGCGACTTACTGCCGACAAGCCATTTACTGGCACCATAGGTATCGACTGTCCGCATCGCGATTATGAGCTCCGTGCCGATGGCGACCGTATCACTGTATCAGGATGGCCCACTCCGAGCCGCGAGCGCACCAATCCCGATTGGAAGGATTGTCTGAAGTTTGCCCAGGTGCTCGACGTGCATTCCACCGATGGCAATGTATCTGTGGCCGGCGACCGCCTTCTGGTAACCGATGCCAAGGAGATTGTCCTCACCATGTCGGCTGCTACAAACTACAATCTCTGCACCGACGACTCATTCAATTTCTTCAGCTCAGAAAATCCTCTTGACAAGTCAGTTGCGCGTGTGGATGCTGCCCGACGCAAAAGCTATAAGAAACTCCTCGACACTCACATTGCCGACTATCGTGCCCTATACGACCGCAATACAATAGATCTCGGTGGAGTAAATGACATGCCCGCCGGCTACACTGATCAATGGCTGGCCGACATGATGTCAGGCAACGCATCCGATGACATTCGCCGCTATGTCGAGATGCTTTACTATCAGTTCGGCCGCTATCTGATGATAGCGTCGTCGCGTCCGGGTTCTCTTCCTGCCAATCTGCAAGGCGTATGGGGTGAGCGCATCAACAATCCCTGGAACGCCGACTATCACACCAACATCAATGTGCAGATGAACTACTGGCCGACTCAATCGACAAATCTCGCCGAATGCCACATACCTCTGATCGAGTATATCCATTCGCTTGAGCCTCGCGGCACCGTCACCGCACAGCATTATCATTGCCGTCCCGACGGCGGACCCGTGCGCGGTTGGGTGGCCAATCATGAGGCAAACATCTGGGGCAACACAGCTCCTGCGGCGTCAGGCTCCTACAGCCTTTATCCGGAGGGTGCCGTATGGATGTGTCAGGATATCTGGGAGTACTATAACTTCACTCAGGACATAGATTTCCTGCGCCGCAACTTCGACACGATGAAAAATGCCGTGCTCTTCTGGGTAGACGCTCTGTGGACCGACGAACGCGACGGTTCGCTGGTGGTCAATCCGTCATATTCTCCCGAACATGGTGCTTTCTCTCTTGGATGTACATCGTCACAGGGACTCGTATATGAGATGATGGATGCCGTGATCAAGGGTGCCGGTGTGCTCGGTATGAGCGATGATGCCGACATAAAGGAGATCGCAGCAGCAAAGGCACGTATGTCGATGCCTAAGATCGGTAAGGGTGGCCAGTTTATGGAATGGAAGGATGAAGTGCGCAAGGACCTTACAGGCGATGGATGGTGGAATGCCGAGACAGGCCGCTATGAGGGCACACATCGCCATGTGAATCATCTGGTGTGGCTGCATCCTGGTTCTCAGATAGTTCCCGGCCGTTCGGCCAAGGAGGATGAGTATGTTGATGCGATGAAAGTCACCCTCAACACCCGTGGCGACGAAGGCACCGGCTGGAGCCGTGCATGGAAGCTCAATTTCTGGGCACGTCTGCGCGATGGCAACCATGCCCACCGCATGCTCTCAAGCTGTCTGTCGCTGACCAAGCCCGGTGGTGCCGGCGGTGTCTACGGCAACCTGTTCGACGCACATCCGCCATTCCAGATCGACGGTAATTTCGGAGCCACATCCGGTGTGGCCGAGATGCTTCTGCAGAGTCAGGGTGGCAGCATCGACTTGCTTCCGGCGCTTCCCGATGCATGGGATAAGGGATCATTCTCCGGCATGCGTGCACGTGGTGGATTTGAGGTTGGCGCATCCTGGGCCGACGGCAAGCTTGCCACTGCCACCATCACTTCGCTCAATGGCAATCCGTGCATCGTCAAATTTCCCGGTGCAGCCAAATGCAAGGTGAAAGGAGCAAAGGCTACCGTCCTCGCTCCAGATGCCATCACCTTCCACACCAAGCCCGGAGCGCGCATCACCATCACCGCTCCTTCAAAATAATCAGTAATAGATTCCAGCATAAATCGGGGTCTTTCGGCTCTTTGGTTAACTCCAAAGCCGAAAGGCCCCTCTTAGCAACTTCGTTACTACAACATACACATCTATAATACATACCCACACGCATCTCAAACGGTATACTTATGCGCAATTCCTATGCGCCATCATAATGTTTATTTTTTTTCGGCCATTTTTCGTAACTTTGCACCTCAATTTCAATAGTCAAGAATGAGCAGCCACAATAACGAACACAGTATCCACGTAGGTCAGATAGAAATCACTCCCAACACCAATGCGCGTCGTCCCGATCTGGAGGCACTTCCGGTGCTTGCCACGCGCAATCTCGTGCTATTTCCCGGCGTGCCAATGCCTATAAATATAGAGCGTGAGGTGACACTATCCACGGCACGTCTGGCGCAGGAGACAGGCGAGGCTGTAGGCGTATTCTGTCAGCTTGATCCTTCCGATGACAATCCCGATCTGGGGCATCTGAATCTATATGGTGTCGTGGCCCATGTGCTCAAGGTATTTGATCTGCCCGACGGTTCGCATGCCGCATTCCTCCAGGCCGGAAGCCGTGTGAAGCTTCTCGGAGAAGCCACCGGACAGGGCAACCAGGCATTCCCGATGAGATGCTCAGCTGAAATAGAGCAGGATGTGAAGCCACGCAAGAACGACCGTGGCTTTGCCAATACCATGGGAGCTGTAAGCGAGATGGTGAAGACCCTTCAGGGGATGTCGGACGGCAATCCCGAATTTATGATGCTCCGTATTCCCGATGACGCCGATCTGCGTGTGGCCCTCAACTTCCTATGCACACAGGCTCCCGTATCTCTTGTGGCAAAGATGCGCATGCTTGCCGAGCCGAGCCAGAAAGTGCGTGCGCAACTTCTCCTTGAAGCTCTTGCCGAGCGCGAGCAGATGATGCAGGTCACGGAGAAGATCAAGTCGAACGCCAAGGCAAACTTCGAGCAGCAGCAGCGCCGTGCGTTCCTACAGAACCAGTTGAATGCAATCCGTCAGGAGCTTTACGGCGATGAGGACGAGGAGATCGGTGCGTTGCGCGAGCGTGGTGCATCAACCGCATTTACCGAAGTTGCTGCAAAGCACTTCGGGCATGAGCTGGAGAAGCTGACTCGCCTCAATCAGCAGTCGCCGGAATATAATGTGCAATACTCATATCTTGAGACTCTCCTGTCGTTGCCATGGGGAGTAGAGAGCGATTTACAGACCGATTTCGGACATGCGTCACGCGTGCTCGACCATGCCCACTATGGTCTGCGCAAAGTGAAGGAGCGTGTGCTTGAGCAGATAGCCGTGATGATCAACAATCCCGGTGGAAAATCTCCGATACTCTGTCTCGTTGGCCCTCCCGGAGTAGGAAAGACCTCTCTGGGTGCGGCAATAGCCGAGGCTCTCGGGCGTAAATATGAGCGTGTGTCGCTTGGCGGTCTGCACGACGAAGCCGAGATACGCGGACACCGCCGAACCTATATAGGTGCCATGCCCGGACGCATCATGGAGGCCATGAGGCGTGCCGGTACCACCAATCCTGTGCTTCTCCTCGATGAGGTCGACAAGATCGGTTCCGACTTCAAAGGCGACCCATCAGCGGCTCTTCTTGAAGTGCTCGACCCTGAGCAGAACTGCCATTTCCACGATAATTATATCGATGTGGACTACGATCTGTCGAAAGTGCTCTTCATCGCTACCGCCAACACACTTTCCACTCTGTCTCAGCCGTTGCTCGACCGCATGGAGGTAATCGAGCTCTCGGGCTATCTGCTTGAGGAGAAAGTGGAGATAGCGCGTGGACATATCATTCCACGTCTGCTCAAGGAGTTTAATGTCGAGGGACGTCAGCTGTCGCTCACATCCGATGCGATAGCGGCTGTAATCGACCGCTATACCGGCGAGAGCGGAGTGCGTCAGCTTGAGAAACAGCTTGCGGCGATCGTGCGCAAGTCGGTGCTCAACAAGTTGCAGGGCAACAAATTCCCCGCACGTATACTTCCGAAGCATCTCGATGCCATACTCGGTGTGCCCCGCTATTTGCGCGAACGCTATGAGGGCAATGACTTTGCCGGAGTGGTGACAGGTCTGGCCTGGACTGCTGCCGGTGGGGAGATCCTTTTTATCGAGGCTGCTCTTACCCCATCGAAGGGCGAGAAACTGACTCTCACCGGCAATCTTGGCAATGTGATGAAAGAATCTGCTGCCATAGCGATGCAGTATGTGCGTGCGCATGCCGCCGACTACGGCATCGATCCTGCTCTGTTCGACGCCTATCAGCTTCATCTCCATGTGCCTGAAGGAGCTATCCCAAAGGATGGCCCGTCGGCTGGTATCACTATGGCTACAGCCATTATGTCGGCATTCACACAGCGCCGTATCGCTCCGCGTCTGGCTATGACCGGTGAGATCACTCTCCGTGGTAAGGTAATGCCCGTAGGTGGTATCAAGGAAAAAATCCTTGCCGCAAAGCGTGCCGGTATCACAGATATAATCCTGTCAGATGACAACCGCAAGGATATTGCCGATATCGAGCAGCAATATCTTTCTGGACTGACATTCCACCATGTCACTACCGTGCGTGAGGTGTTCGACATTGCCCTTATGCCTGAACTCGTCCCGGAGCCGATTACCCTTGTAGTGCCCGAGAAATAAATTTTCCGCATCCGGTCTTCAGTATAATATCACCCTCTAAAATGGTGATATTATGCTAAAACCGTATCGTAAGTGTTAAAATTGCGTTAAATCAATGCACTGGATTAAACGTGCGATTGTTATCCAAGTCAGATAATGCGTAACAAACAAAGGAAAACAATTTTAAAACACTTTACGATATGAACAAGAAAGTATTGACAGCAATGATGCTCTGCGCATCGCTCTTCTCTCTCTCCGCTTTTGCACAGAATCCCAATGCCCGTGCTCAGAAAGCTCCTCAGACCAAATGTGCAACCTCAGGCAAGGTATGCGATGCTCCGCAGGAATGTCCTGCACAGCGTGCTATGCTTCTGTTTGACGGCACTACACTTACTGCTGATCAGCAGGCCCGCATAAAGGAGCTCAACAAGACCCGTGCCGAGAAGAAAAGAACTGCCATGAAGGAGGCCGGTACCGAGGCACGTGCCGAAAAGCGTGCCGCACGTCAGCAGCGCGATTCAATCATGAAGGCTGAGAAGCGTGAATATCTCACCGGCATCAAGGAGATCCTTACTCCTGAGCAGTATGTGATATTCCTGGAGAATGCATATGTCACTCCCGCACCTCAGCAGGGTCCCCGTATGGCTCAGAACAACAAGATGAAGGTACGTGGCGACAAGCAGGGTGTCAACCGCAATGCCATGGCCAAGAAAGGCAATGCTGCCAAAGCAAAAAAAGCTGCCGTTGCCACTGAGGTAAAGGCCGCTAACTAAGATATTTATATTCCATCCTAAATACAGTAGACTGGGGGCTGCATCAATTCAGATTGACGCAGCCCCCATTGTCATCTTTAATGTTTCGAGAGTGTTATATACACCCTATTATCATCTGACAAGCTATGGTTGTGGCTGTACTTCAGAATAAGATATTCTGAAACAAGGGTTACATCTTTATGAGTTTGGCGGTGCTGTGGGCTCCTGCCGCGTCAGTGGCTACGACGATTTATGTGCCTCGGCTCAATGTCTCCACATCGAGAGTGGCGCTGGTGCCGTCGATAATGGTGCCGACACTCATGCGTGCACCTGTGAGCGAGTACACCTCCATGATTGATGCCGTTCCAGTCGTTGATCTCCTTGTTGGCTTCATTGGCACCAGATTCTACCCATGTCAGGCCGCATGATGCGGCAAACAGCTGACGCAACTCGGCGATTACCGGAAGATACCAGTCGAGGCTTAAATGGGTATGTATATATGAAGGGACGCACCTTGGTCCGTCCGCCAACACTACATGTCTGGCATGCAGCGATTAATATAGGCGGAGCACCAAGGTGCGTCCCTACGTTTGTCAGATTGATTACTCTGCGATGAGCAGGAAATATTGTTTCTTGCCCTTCTGCACGAGGATATATTTCTCGGCGAGGAGCATGTCGGAGGTAGCAGGTTGATTTACATCGGTCACCTTCTCCTTGTTGATCGACAGTCCGTTGCCCTGAGCGAGCTTGCGGAGTTCACCCTTGCTTGGGAATACCGCTGCTTTGTCGGTGAGCAGGTCGATGAGTTTCACCTCGCCGCTTTCGATGTCGCTTTTTGCTACTTTAAATGTGTCGACACCCTCAAACACGTCGAGCAGTGTGGCTTCGTCGATGCGGTGGAGCTTCTCGGCGGCATCCTTGCTGAAAAGGATTGAAGAGGCCTCGACGGCTGCTTCGTAAGCCTCGGCGCTGTGGACCATAGTGGTGATCTCCTTGGCGAGACGCTTCTGTATGGGACGCAGACCGGGATCGGCAGCCTGTTCCTT
>CANPDS010000022.1 GCA_947573015.1 uncultured Muribaculum sp. | reverse complement strand
AGTTGGTAAATTTATGAGTATTCTTTACTGAAAGCTGTGATGTAGATCCATCAGTTTTGCAGTTACCCCATGTAACGCAGTTAATCCATTCACTTTTAGACGAAGCATCCATGCACCGCCTATGCTCTTTCCGACATTGCTCGCGACGGTAGTGTTTATGATGCGTATACCCACCAACGACAGATTATGCCATATGAGAATGCCTCCCACACTGTTGCCTTTGCCTGTCATTGATCCATTTGACATATTATCAGCGATAAGGCAGTTTTTTATGGTAACATTATTTGACGGGATAGACACACCACCTACTATATATGCGTTGGTATTTCCACGCACTATAGAGCGCTCAAGCAAAGTATTGGCACCAAGCCACAATCCAGCTCCTGAATTACCGTCAGCAGCATAAGTATCAGCCTCTCCCGTTTCTTTGGCTGTGACTGTATTATTTTCAATAATGCAATCTACAATTCGAGCATAAGCATGTGCTGTTAGTCCTCGTCCGGCAGTGGCACCACTGACCATAATACCTGCTACCGAAGCATATCTGTCAGCCGTACCTTCCTCAAGAGTCAAGATACCACCGTCGCCCGAGATAGTCACGACCGGCCCATTTACCGATTTATCGCCGACAAGAGCAACACCTGCCGGGACGGATAGCGTGGATGTGAGAGTGTATGTCCCATCACCTATATATACTGTGCCACCATTCTCTGAAACGATCTGCACGGCGGCTGACAGATCTCCCACAGCATCGCTCCACGATGTTCCGCTACCGGTGCATCCGGCTTTTACAAATATCATCGCATCAGATGATCTGCTTTGCGACAATGCTATATTAGGTAAGAAAAACAATACTGTGGCACACGATGCCAATAACAAGGAGAATCTCTTCATGATAATGTGAAGTATAAATGATAAATATTATAGTTGGCCATTTTTGATTAATCTGATTTGTCAGATTAATCATACCAATCGCAAAGGTATATAAAATATTTAAAGCTGCAAATAAATTCAGTGCAATAGTTGAGTAACCTGCAACATCATATCAATAAGAATTCACAATCCGCACAAATCCATGCTACAGCCACAGACTCTGAGTCATTCCGGAAACTTTTTTAGTTAACGGTTGTTTAAAACATAGAATCTATAATCACCTTTTTATTATGCATCTTACACCGAAAGAACTCGACAAGCTAATGTTGCTCAACCTCGGTATTATCGCCGAACGCCGCAAGAACCGCGGTCTTAAGCTAAACTATCCGGAGGCTGTGGCATATATCACGTCGGCAGCTTTGGAAGAAGCCAGAGCTGGTAAAACAGTAGAAGAAGTTATGGTGGAAGCCGCCAATGTCCTCACAAAGGACGATGTGATGGAAGGCGTTGCCGATATGATCACCCTCCTTCAGGTAGAAGCGGTATTTACCGACGGATCCCGCCTTGTGAGCATCCATCATCCCATCAAGTAACCAACCTAACGAGAATTTATCATGGCAACCGACGATACAAAAAAGCCCGCAACCACCTCTCAGATACCGGGCAATCCTCCCGAGAATATCGAGGGGTATAGCAAACAGAATCCACCCAAAACCACCGATACACCCGTAGAGGTGTACAATGGCATCCCCCCGATCTATGATCCAAAGACTCCAGGATTTACTCCGGCTCAATATGTGCCGGTAGGAGGTGTGATTCTTGCATCAGCTCCAATTGAATACAACACCAACCGCTACACCGTAACCCTCAAGGTGCGCAACACCGGCGATCGTCCGGTGCAGATAGGTAGCCACTTCCACTTCTTCGAGGTAAACCGCTACATGGAATTTGACCGCGAGAAAGCATTCGGATGCCACCTTAACATTCCCGCCACCACAGCCGTGCGCTTCGAACCCGGCGAGGAAAAGGAGGTGGAACTCGTGAGCTTCGGAGGCAAGCGTAGAGTATGGGGATTCAATGATCTTACCAACGGATATACCGGCGGCGAAGATACCCCGACATACTATCCAATCAAGATTCATGCATTCCGCAAGATGAATGAATACGGCTTCAAGGATGTCCCCGAGGATGAAGCCGACGCTGAGTTTACAACTAAAAAAACGGAATAACCACTATGGCTACTATATCAAGACAACAGAATAACATGCTCTTCGGCCCTACCGTAGGTGATAAGATACGCCTCGGCAATACCGATCTGTATGTACAGATAGAGAAAGATCTCCGCACATATGGCGATGAGGTTGTATATGGTGGAGGCAAGACTCTGCGCGATGGCATGGGCCTGGCCAACCGCTATACCACAAAGGAAGGTTCGCTCGACCTTGTGATAACCAATGTTACCATCATCGATCCTGTACTCGGCGTAATCAAGGCCGACGTAGGCATCAAGGATGGTAAAATAGCAGGTGTCGGCAAAGCCGGCAATCCCGATGTTATGGATGGAGTGACACCAACTCTTGTCACAGGTCCGTCAACCGATGCAATCTCCGGTGAACATCTGATTCTTACCGCAGCAGCTATCGATGGTCACGTACACCACATAGATCCTCAGCAAGCCTATCATTGCCTTTCAAACGGCATAACGACCCTTATCGGTGGCGGCATTGGCCCTACCGACGGCACAAACGGCACCACCATCACCTCAGGTGTATGGAACGTGCACAAAATGCTACAGGCCTATGAGAGTATTCCTATCAACTATGGAACTCTCGCAAAAGGCAACTCATCGGTCAATGCTACTCTTGAAGAGCAGATCACAGCAGGAGCATGTGGATTTAAGATTCACGAGGACTGGGGAGCCACTCCAGCCGCCATACGCGCATGTCTCGATTGCGCAGACCGCATGGACGTGCAGGTAGCCATCCACACTGACACACTCAATGAGAGCGGATTCGTGGAGGACACTATTGCCGCTATCGACGGACGCACCATCCACACCTATCACACCGAGGGAGCAGGCGGTGGTCATGCACCAGACCTTCTTAAAGTATCATCGCTTGCCAATGTGCTCCCTTCGTCAACCAACCCCACTCTGCCATTCGGTATCAACTCAAAGGCTGAGTTGTTCGACATGATTATGGTATGTCACAACCTTAACCCCAATATACCGAGTGATGTGGCATTTGCAGAAAGCCGTGTACGCCCGGAGACTCAATCGGCCGAGAATATCTTCCATGATCTCGGCATCCTGTCAATGGTAAGCTCCGACAGCCAGGCGATGGGACGTGTAGGCGAATCGTTCATGCGTACTTTCCAAATGGCAAGCTACATGAAATCCGTACGAGGCAAGCTACGTGAGGACAGTGATGAAAACGACAACTTCCGTGTGCTCCGCTATCTGGCAAAGGTAACAATAAACCCGGCCATATGTTACGGTATCAGCGACATCCTCGGTTCTATCGAAACAGGCAAGATGGCTGACCTTGTGCTTTGGGAACCTGCATTCTTCGGCACTAAGCCAAAGATGGTGATCAAAGGTGGATTTATCAACTGGGCACAGATGGGCGACCCCAACGCCTCGCTGCCAACCCCACAGCCTATCTACATGCGAAAGATGTTTGGTGCGGAAGGAAAAGCCCTGGGCGCTACATGCGTCAACTTCATGTCGCAGGCATCTATCGAGGCAGGCGTGCCGGAGAAACTGGGTCTACAGCGTCAATGCTACGGAGTAAGCCGTACACGTCAGCTTGCCAAGACCGACATGCTCCGCAATACAGCAATGCCAAATATCGAGATCAATCCTGAGACATTCTATGCATACGTCGATGGAGAGCTCGCCTACGTTCCACCAGCACCGGTGCTTCCGCTTGCACAGCTCTACTGGTTTAGCTGATGTGGATTTCATATGATAAAATCTGACACTTGACATATGGTGCCGGGCTCCATTACCCGGAGTTCCGGCACCATTGTTTTTCAAACACTCCCATACCTCTCACACTATGAAGATTTTCAGCGAAGTAATAGGAAACATACATGGCGATAAGGAACTCGCCGCAAAAATAGAAGGATACGATATAGAGCGCCTTCACCTCGATCAATGGACAGCCCAGAAAAGCCGATTCATCGTCACCGGTGACAAAGGCACACAATGCGCCGTAGCCTTGAAGCGCAACCATCAGCTAATCGAAGGTGACGTACTTGAGATTGATCCGGTAAACCGAAAAGCTCTGGTAGCCGCAATCGAGCTAAATCCAGTGTTTGTAATCGACCTATCTGAAATAGAAAAGCTCGACAAACTACAGATAATACAAACCTGCATCGAACTTGGCCACGCCATAGGCAATCAGCATTGGCCTGCAGTTATCAAAGGAACGAAAGTATACGTGCCCCTTACAGTCGACAGAAAGGTAATGCAGTCAGTGATGGATACCCATGCCATTCCGGGTGTAACCTATACCTTCGAGGAAGGCTCGACAGTCATACCATATCTTGCTCCCCACGAAATACGCAACCTTTTCGGAGGTACCGCTCAGGAAAGCCATGCTCATGTTCACACCCACACTCCTGGTATCACAACCGATGCACATGGACATGACGGACATGACGTGCCCCACAGCCATGACGGGGGTGCAACATTCCATACCCATTGATCAGGTATAATGTCTATAACTCAAAAAAGGAAAACTATGATTACAGCCACGATGCGCCTGCTCGAGATGAGCGACTCACAATTTCCCGTAGGCAATTTCTCCTTCTCAAATGGTCTGGAGACTGCGAGCTACGAGCATATAGTGCACGACGCCCCTACACTCGCAGCCTATGTGCGCTCGGCTACACTGCAAAGCATCTACTCCGATGGAATAGCATCTCTGCATGCTTTCCGTGCAGCTGACCGTGGTGACTACGATGATATATTGCGTGCCGATACAGAGGTGATTCTCTGCAAAATGAATGATGAAGCCCGACAGATGGTACTCCGCATGGGAAAAAAGCTTGCCGAACTCGCCATCCATATCGCCCCGTCTGAAATAGTAAAACGATTGCTGGACGACATCAATTCAGGGACTACTCCCGGCACATATCCGATAGTACAGGCCGTAGTGATGCATGCCGCAGGTATCAGCGAGTCCGATATGTTTACCTCTCAGGCATTCGGAGTAGCCAACATGATACTCGGCGCCGCATTGCGATGTGTGAGAGTATCTCACTACGAGACACAAAAGATACTATACGATCTGGCACCAATTCTTGAGTCCGACTATGAAGCCATACGTCATCTCGACTATGACGATATGCGTGCCTTTGTGCCTGGAATCGACATAATGGCCTCTATGCATGAGAAAGGACAGATGCGCATGTTTATGAACTGATGCGCCACACCAACCTCAGAAACTCTACAACTTCACTATTACTATTCCCCAAAAACGAACTATAATGTCAACTTGCCGCATAGGAGTAGGCGGGCCGGTAGGATCCGGCAAGACCGCCCTTATTGAAGCCATCACTCCAACTCTTGTAAAAGAAGGCTTCAAAGTACTTATCATAACCAACGATATCGTAACTACCGAGGATGCCAAGCATGTGCGCCGCATGCTGAAAGGGGTACTCGTCGAAGACCGCATAATCGGAGTCGAGACTGGAGCATGCCCCCACACAGCCGTACGCGAAGACCCGTCGATGAACATCGCTGCAGTAGAAGAAATGGAAGCAAAATTTCCAGATACCGATATTGTTTTTATAGAGAGTGGCGGCGACAATCTGACACTGACATTCTCGCCTGCATTGGTCGACTTCTTTATATATGTAATCGATGTTGCCGCAGGCGACAAAATTCCTCGCAAGGACGGTCCCGGAATATCCCAGAGCGATATACTTGTAATCAACAAGACGGATCTCGCACCCTACGTCCACGCATCGCTTGAGGTAATGGACCACGACTCAAAACTCATGCGTCCAGGCAAACCCTTCGTATTTACCAACTGCATGACAGGTGAGGGTATCGACGAACTTGTTGGCCTCATCAAGGCTATGGCTCTCTTCGACCACCCATCGCAGAGCAAATAAACTCCCTATACCGAAATTCAAGACCCTATTCTCCCGTTTCCAGAAGTTCTCCGTGATATGAAAGATGTAATGAACACCCAAGAGATGCAGAGTGTGGTAGCCACACGCGAAATGCAGCCATACAATCACCCTACACGTGCCATGTACATTGGCGCACCCGGAAAGGTGGGCTATCTGCGTCTCGGTTTCGAACTTGACAAGTCAGGTAAAAGCATCATGCGCGACCATGAGCGTATGGCACCCCTTATAGTGCAGCAGGAACTCTACTGCGATGAAGGCATGCCAGCGATGCCGGTGGTATACATACTTTCATCCGGAGGACCGAATGTAGACGGTGACCGTTATGAGCAGGATATAGAGATGCGGCCAGGTTCATTCGCACACGTAACCACCGGTGCCGCCACTAAAATCGCCGAGATGAACGATAATTTCTCGGCACTCTATCAGACTATCACGCTCGACGAAAACTCTTATCTGGAATTTCTCCCCGAACCCACAATCCCGTGTCGCACCGCACGATTCGTGACACGTACCGACATATCGTGCCATCCTACAGCATCGCTGGTGTATGGCGAAATTTTCTCATGCGGCCGCAAACATCGCGACGAGCCAGAGATATTCGATTACGATATCCTGTCGGTGACATGTGATGCACGCCGACCTGATGGTCGGCGCTTGTTCCGTGAAAAGTTCGTGATAGAACCCAAGGTACAGACTCCCTCACTGTTAGGCATTATGGGAAAATATCATATCTTTGCCAACGTGATTGTGCTCACCCCAGCCGACAAGGCCGAAGAAATATACAATGCTACCGAGGTCGGATTCAAAAACGGAGGTGAACTTGCCATAGGCATCACCAGGCTACCAAACAATGCCGGTTTGCTATTCAAGGTCATGGGTATGGAGACCGAACCGGTAAAAAAAACTGTCAGAGAATTCGCATCAACTGTCAGGATGGTGAAAGGATGTCCGCTACTTCCAGATTTCCCATGGCGTTGAGACATCAATCAATATACGTAATCAACGAATAAGCAATATTCTCATGTCAACAAAAGCTAACAAACGTACCATTGCCACCTACGTGACAGGTACACTGCGCGGTGCGGGCCAAGTGATGTTCCAAGGGAGCGCATGGACCGGACTGCTTATCATGACAGGCATCTTTTTAGGATGCTATCTGGAGAATCCGCTCGGTGAACACATGCCTCTTGTGGCGTGGGGTGCTTTGGCGGGATTGGTAGTATCAACAGCGGTGGGATACATATTTGAATCAAAGGCCGATGGAGACCAAGGACTATGGGGCTTCAACGGTATATTGGTTGGATGTGCTGTATTCACATTTCTCGGCAACACTCCATGGGCATGGGTGGCACTTGTGATTGGATCTGCACTTACCATCCCCGCGCGGCGTGGTCTGAACAATGTGTTCGCACCATTCAAGACCACTTCCTACACGTTCCCCTTTATACTTGTATCGTGGTGCATACTTCTTGCCGCACGAGATATGGGACAGCTTCCTCCAGTAGGTGAGTCAATCGCCTCTCTCCCGACATCAGTGGCAGTCGCCGACTATCACTATACCTTCGGCGAACTTGTGGTATATTGGCTCAAAGGAGTATCGCAGGTATTTCTCGTAAATTCATGGATCACAGGCATATTCTTCATCGTAGGTCTTGCTCTATGTAGCCGGTGGGCAGCTCTATGGGCCATGATCAGCGCTGCGGTAGCCTTGGGAATGTCAATAGCTTTCGGAGCATCACATGCTGATATTACAGAGGGGCTATATGGATTCTCTCCTGTGCTGACAGGCATAGCGCTCGGATGCACATTCTACAAACCCGGTGTAAAATCATTCTTCTATGCTCTCGCCGGAGTGGTATTCACTGTGTTCGTGCAGTATGGCATGGATGTGCTGCTCGCACCAGTAGGCATTGCCACTCTGACTGCACCATTCTGCATCGCCACATGGATTTTCATGCTACCGATGTACAAACTTCAGGACAAGAAAACAAAATAAATGTTGTGTTAAATATCCATCCAGCAAGGACACACCCAAGGTGTATTCCGGTTAAACGTTTTACCCTATGATACACTAAGGTGTGTCCCAAAAGGATGATTTTTCACATCTCCCATAATCTAAACACACTCCAAACCTATGAAACGACTTATCCTGCTACGACACGGCCAAAGCCAATGGAACCTTGAAAACAGATTTACCGGATGGACTGATGTCGAGCTTACAGACAAAGGACGGGAGGAAGCCCGTCAGGCCGGTGAAAAATTGATGAAAGCGAATATTCTGCCTAACTTCTATTTCACCTCTTACCTGAAACGCGCCATACACACATTGGAGATTGCCGCGACAGCCATGGACCGTTGCTGGGTTCCGGTAATAAAAGACTGGCATCTCAATGAGCGCCACTACGGTGGATTGCAAGGACTTAACAAAGCTGAAACAGCAAAACAATATGGCGATGAACAGGTACACATATGGCGCAGGAGCTTCGATGTAGCTCCACCTGCACTTGAAATCGAAGACCCTCGCTATCCAGGCAATGATCCACGCTATGATGGACTCGCTTTTGAGGAACTTCCACTCACCGAATCACTCGCTGATACAATTAAACGAGTAGGCCCCTGCTGGTCAGAGTTGATAGAACCTAAAATAAGGCTCTACGACACGGTTCTTGTTGCCGCTCACGGCAACAGTCTACGCGCATTAGCTAAAATGTTGCTTCATCTTGATGACAAAGAAATAGTAGGCGTGGAGATTCCAACCGGACAACCGTGGGTATTCGAACTCGATGATAAATTCTCTGTAATAAAGGAATATTACCTCTGACATGCTTAAGCATGAATATACCACATCCATTACCCTTCGATAAGCTTTAATATCTTTTTAGCTTGATTAGGATACATTGCGAAACCATCACGGCTTACTTCATGTTATAATGACGTAATTCAAAACAATCAAACTAAAAACATATTAGATATGGATAAGAACAAGAGATCGTACCACTTCAATGTTACCGAAGTAGTAGAGGGTAAAATTCAGGAAGTAATGAACTTCAATTTCGGTGGCCATCATGACCTTGCCGCAATGGTCGAGAACACAGAAAAAGCAGGCGTATTATCTGACAAGCATGCGAAGGAATTCGTATTAGGCATGCGTCTGCTACATCATGTACTGAAAAAGAACCCCGACTTAGAACTTTTCAAGGATTTTTACCCTGCTTTCGAGGCATTCAAGAAAAAAGTAAAGGGTCAATTCGGTTGTAAATGTGACTGCAACAAATAACAGTGTTTAGCCACAGATGATAATAAAACTCCAGCATGGTTGCCATGCTGGAGTTTTATTATCATCTGTGATTAAACTATTTAACAAATCCATCCGTTATAATACCGAAATAACGCACCTCACAGTGGAAACTCTTTAAGTAAAAAAAGTCTTGTAATTACTACGTATTATGAATTTCATAAATACTTTATATTTTCGCGACACACTTATAGACTTCATTTAAAACTTTATAATATGCTCAAGAATTGCTTCATTGCCGGCGCAGGCGGTTTTTTAGGTACATGCCTGCGTTTCCTATCTGAAAAACTTGGAGGTGCCATATGCCATATGGCATTCCCATTGGGGACATTTATGGCCAATATGCTCGGATGCTTCATAATAGGTGTGCTTTACGGCTATCTGGTTAAGACAGGAAAACTCTCACACAACGCGAACCTGCTATGGATCACCGGATTCTGCGGTGGTTTCACCACCTTTTCATCCTTCTCTGACGAAATGATATCAATGCTCCAGACCGGCGAATGCGGGATGTTCTGGTTTTACATGGTTACAAGCCTAGTGTTCGGCATAGCCATGGTAGCCTTCGGTGCCGCATGTGTACGCAAACCAGCCACCACAATCGCTGAGACAAAGTAATCAACAGAAAAAACATTACAATCATGATAATAGAAGGAATGCTAATAGCCGGTGTCGGTGGATTTGTAGGCACCGTCGGACGATATCTCACAGGACTTCTCGGAAAAAAACTTTTCGGCAGCAACTATCCTGTGGGCACATTTGCAGTAAATGTGATAGGATGCTTCATAATAGGAATATTCGCAGGGCTTTGGGGTCGGCATGAAATGGACACAGCAATGCATGCTCTGCTTATATCTGGTTTTTGCGGTGGCTTCACTACTTTTTCATCATTCTCCCACGATAGTTTTGCCATGATAAAGAAAGGAGAATGGGTGAAGTTCGTATGCTACATTGTGCCGACAGTAGTGCTTGGCCTGCTCATGGTATGGCTCGGCATGCTATGCGTACGATAATTAAGAGTTTGTTAAAAAAAAGCATAAAGCAAGGTCGATGCGGTATGTAGCCGCATCGACCTTGCTTTATATATTATCCCGAAAGAACCCGCAATGATCGAGAGCCTCAGGCATTCTTGAACAATCTATTAATAGCTATGATGATCCGACTCCATTTCTGATGGAGTGAGCGGACGGGCATTCATCTTATACCATACATAGGCTATATAAGCCACAACAAACGGTACAAGAATGCTCACTATACTCATCACCTTAAGTGTAAACTGTGTTGACGAACTGTTGGCGATAGTAAGCGACGATGCCGTATCGGCAAGAGAAGGATAGTAGGGAGTGTTATTGTAGCCGGCTACCCAGAAGAGAGTAAGCACTACCAACACAGTTCCGACTCCCGACCACCATATACCTTTGGTGTAATGCTTCAAGAATACAGACTTGCCAACCGCATATAGCACCATGGCTACTCCGATAAGGAAAATAACCAGACACCACCACATTTCCACATAATTCTGGAAATACTTATATGGCACCGGTTCAAATGTATGAAGACCTGTGGACTGAAGTCCGGTAGCAGTGAGGAGCATTCCGACAAACACAAGGAAGAACACTACAAAAATCACTCCGTTGACCAACACACGACGACGGCAAATGTCGAAGAAACGGTCGCCTGCCTGAATGTTGTTCATAAAATATAGGGCACCCTGAGTGCGTGCAAGGAAAAGCACTGCAAAACCAAGTATCCAGTTGCGCCAACAGAATATAGCCTCCCATCCATGTCCGTCGCCCCATTGCGAGATAACAGGGCTACCCGGATCGAGAATATTGCCCATGCTGACACGGAAATCAGCACCGAAGAACATCATCGATACCGCAACACCAAGCAGGAAACATCCGAACGCGCCACTCAGCACAAGCAGAATGTCGAAAAAGCGTGTGCCATATAGATTTCCTTTCTTACGACGATACTGATAGCTCACAGCCTGCGCGACAAATGTGAACAATATCAGAATCCATAACCAGTAGGCGCCGCCGAAGCTTGTACTATAAAACAGCGGGAACGAAGCGAAGAAAGCCCCGCCAAACACTACGAGTGTAGTAAAAGTCAGCTCCCATTTGGTGCCGATCGAATTGACCATCAGATTGCGGTCATCAGCCGAACGGGTGCACATCAGCATTGACTGTCCACCCTGCACAAAAAGCAGGAATACCAGCAATGCACCAAGCACAGATATAAGAAACCACCAGTACTCCTGGAGGAAAAATGTCATATGATCTGCTTCCATGATTATCAAGAATTAGCGATTTTATTAATATCCTCCTTGGAATACTTGTTGATCTGAGTCGCCATAATACTCATTTCAGCCACAAGGAGCACAGTAAATACAACTGCAAACATTATAAATGTAGTGATAACCGATGAAGCGGCAATATCACTGATGGCTGCACGTGTAGGCAGAATATCCTGTATTACCCATGGCTGTCGGCCCACCTCAGCAGTGATCCAACCTGCCTGTGAACATATCCACACAATAGCTATAGAAAGCATCGCTATTACGCACGAAACTTTATGCTGAAGCCATTTCGGGCGCCAATAGCTTGCGATGAAAGCATACACAAAGAGCAAAAGCAGGTATCCTCCGGCCATCACCATTATACGGAATGCATAGAATGTCATGCCAACAGGGGGTACAGCCTCCTCCGGAGAATCAAGGTATCCGTATCCAAAGTAGGGATAGTTAACTTTCAGATTGGCAAGAGCACTCTCCTTGGCAACTTCATCTCCGGCCACAATAGCAGCATCGTAAGCGCGGAGAGCCTCGTGCGCCTCACGTCCGCGAGCAATGCGCTCGGCATAGCTTACCGTGCGTATCGTATCACCTTCAGTAGTCAACTCAATACCGTCGATAAGGTCATTGATGCCAGGCACGAAACTATTGAAATCATGATTGGCGAGGAATGAAAGCCCGTATGGAATGCTTATATCAAACAAATATGGATCTTCAATATCATCCCCAGCCTTTTTGTCCGGATTAAGTAATGCCACGCCTACAAGTTCCTGACCGCACGACCCACGATACAGGCCTTCCATAGCAGCCAACTTCATCGGCTGATACTTGGCCACATTTACAGCCGACATATCACCCGTAGCGAGAGTGACGAGGATTCCAGCGCCACCTACCCATGAGGCAACTTTGATGGAATCGAGAGCCAGCTCCACGTTGCGCCGACGGAGAATCCACCATGAGCTTACACCAATCACAAACACACCGGCAAGAGTCCACGCACTTGCAACAGTATGAGTAAATTTGGCGACAGCGGTGCCTGATGTAACGACAGCGACAAAGTCAGACATTACATTACGCATCTGCGCAGGATCAAACTCCATGCCGACTGGTTGCTGCATCCAAGCATTGGCCACGAGGATCCAAAGTGCTGACAGAGCTGTACCAGCAGCCGTAAGCCACGTGGCAGCCAGATGAAATCCCGGGCTGAACTTCTTCCATCCGAAGAACATCACGGCAATGAATGTCGACTCCATGAAGAATGCGACAATACCTTCAATTGCCAATGGGGCGCCAAATATATCGCCCACAAACCAGCTGTAGTTCGACCAGTTGGTGCCGAACTCAAACTCAAGAATAATGCCGGTGGCCACGCCAATGGCAAAGTTAATACCAAAGAGCAGCATCCAGAATTTTGTCATGGCAAGACATTTGACCTTTCCGGTCTTGACATAGATACTCTCCATAATGGCTACGATCAGCGCCAGACCAATGGTCAGCGGCACGAACAGCCAATGATACATGGCCGTAAGGGCAAATTGCCACCGCGACCAGTCAACTACAGTAAATAAGTCGTCCATGTGTATAGAATAGAGTATGGATTAATAGATTACAGAGATTATAAGATGGTGTTGTTTATGATAAAATTTACCGAGGCGAAGATTGGTCCTCCATCAGATGCATACGCACAGCGGCGGCACGTTCCTGATCGGTGGAATAGTCACGCTTGAGCAGATCAGGGAAGAAGAATAGTTTAAAAATGAAGAACAATATGAACAGCTTGACCAATATCAGCACCCATAGATAGCGGCCAACTGTCATGCTTCGGAATCCATCGCGATAAAAGCGATAAATCCGCACGGGCAATGAAACGATACGGTTAGGCTTGGTCATGGTTATTACACTTTCATTGGATCATATAATCAAAACATCCTGAACGGCTGAATTTGTTCATATCGATATCCATATCAGAGATTGATTGATAAGCCGAGCATAAACTCAGCACCAGGCACAAGAGCCATCATACATATACGCAGTGCCTCATCAATATTGGCACAACCGCCAAGACAGACCGTGACCGTACGTTCATCGGCATAAGGAGATATCCGGATGCTCACCATGGAATCCGGTCTATCCTCACCGGCATCAATTCCAATCGTGACATCAACACCTTCCCAACGCTTGATCAGCACGTCAATATCGCCAAAAGTTACTGCACAAGCACCCATAGCCTGTGCCATACGATTGCCTGTGACACGATCAGAGTGTGTGAATGCTACCCTTGAGCCAGTTTGCACAAGCTTCTTGACAAGAGCATCGCGTATAGTCTCTGCCAGCCCAACATTCCTGGCATTATTATCAAGCGACACAATGACACGCCTGGGTGGAAATGGCAACGACAATATGCCTGCACGTGATCCGGAAGGTGTGAGACGCGGCCGATAATGCGAGGTCACGCCTCGACGATGCTCCTCCATCTTCTTTTCGAGATAATTATCAGCCATTGTCTGAGAACGTGTTTATCTGAGAACGTGTTTAAAGGTAGTACATTAAATATTAAATAGTCAAGGGTGTGCCAAAACCGGGTGATTTTCCGGCATTTTGACACACCCTTGCTATAGAGTGTCAAATACTGATTCAGCGAGCCTCCCAACCCAGAGCACTTGCTCCAAGCACAGCGGCATCGCCTTCCTTAAGTTCTGAGAGAAGGAGCTTGGTCTTACCCTTGAAAATATTGAGAGTATTTCGGTCCATAGCATCCTGGATAGGCTTCATAAGCATATCGCCTGAACGGCTCAGACCACCGAAAAGCACGATGGCCTCAGGGCTTGTAAATGCGATGAAATTGGCAAAAGCCTCACCCATGATCTTACCGGTATACTCGAAAATCTCTTTGGCAAGTTTATCGCCCTTTACAGCTGCATCATATACATCCTTTGATGTAATCTCTTCGATAGGAAGATCGCGGAGGAGCGATTTATCAGTGCGTGTTTCAAGGAACTCACGGGCAGTACGTGCCACACCTGTAGCAGAGCAGTATGCCTCAAGACATCCTGTACGTCCGCAACCGCACATGCGTCCGTTGCTGGGCTTGACTATCACGTGACCAAGCTCACCTGCGAAACCGTCATGTCCATATACAAGCTGACCGTTCACAACAATACCACTGCCTACTCCGGTTCCAAGAGTAATCATGATAAAGTCCTTCATGCCACGTGCTACGCCATAGGTCATCTCACCGATAGCAGCTGCATTGGCATCATTTGTAAGCGCTACAGGCACCCCAAAAGCTTCTTGCAATAATTCGGCGAGAGGAATTCTGCCTTTCCAAGGGAGATTTGGTGCCATTTCGATAGCGCCGGTGAAATAGTTGCCATTGGGAGCTCCTACACCGATACCAGCAATCTTATCTACAGCGTCATTTGCCTCAAGAAGGTTGTTAAGAGCATTTTTAAGTTCTTCCACATAATCCTTGATTTCGGCATGTTTACCAGTCTTTATCGAGCTGCTGGCGAGCACATTGCCACGGGCATCAACTATACCGAACACGGTGTTGGTGCCACCTATGTCGATACCTACTACGTAAGGTTTCATTTTTCTACTGTATTATTTTAGGTTGTTTTTGGGTTATTGCAGTGTCTTTCTCCACCTTTTCTGAGAAAATACGGCCGACAGCCGAGGAGGTTAACTACATTGCAAAGATAACTAAAATCTCCATACATATGCTATTTTAATGTTTTTTTTACATAAAAAAAGCGCCATAGAAGCCCCTGAGCGGTTATTTAGTTATCTTTTTAAAGGTTTAACTAATTAATAGTTGGGCCATTTCGATAAAAAACACTACCTTTGCAGCGTCAA
>CANPDS010000021.1 GCA_947573015.1 uncultured Muribaculum sp. | reverse complement strand
ATCTTTTACGATTTTGACAAAGCCACCTTACGTCCGGAGTCAAAGACCGCACTCGACTCAATCGTACAGGTGCTACGCGACAACCCGAATGTCACCATAGAGATGGCATCACACACCGACCGCTGGGGGTCGGAGGAATACAACCAACGGCTGTCGCAGCGGCGTGCCCAATCGGTAATAGACTATCTGATCGCCGCCGGCATACGCCCCGAACGGTTGTCACCACAGGGCTATGGAGAGTCACGCCCCAAAACAATCACCAAGCGTCTGGCGCGACAATATCCACAGTTCAATGAGGGGGATGTGCTCAATGAAGAATATATCCTCACCCTATCTGAAGAGGATCAGGAAGTAGCCGACCAGATCAACCGCCGCACAGAGTTTCAGGTACTGTCGATCGACTATAAAATGTACTGACCCTAAAGGAAACCTCACCGGCGCAGGTTGCGGGGATGATGCTCAAGTATCTCGCGGCGCAACTCGGTGCGGTCCATATGCAGATATATTTCCGTAGTGCTTATCGACTCATGCCCGAGCATCTGCTGTATAGCACGCAGATTGGCGCCTCCTTCAAGCAAATGTGTAGCGAACGAATGCCGCAGTGTATGCGGACTTATCGAACGTCGTATTCCAGCCAGTCCGGCAAGCTGCTTGATGATATAGAATATCATCACACGGGTAAGATGAGCGCCACGCCGGTTAAGGAACAGATATTTCTCCTCATGAGGCTTGACATCTATCGCAGCCCGGCATGGCATATAAGCCCTAATCTCCTCTATGGCCGATGGTGAGAGCGGCACAATACGCTCCTTGCTACCTTTTCCACATACCCTGATATAGCCTTCGTCGATAAACAGTGACGACAATTCAAGTTCGACCAGTTCAGTCACACGCAGTCCACATCCGTAAAGCACCTCCATTATTGCCCGGTTGCGCTGTCCCTCCTCCTTCGACATATCGATACAGCGTATCATCTCATCGATCTCATCGACAGAAAGCACCTCAGGAAGCTTACGCGCAGCCGTGCCATTCTCAAGCATCTCCGCAGGGTTGTTATCAATGAATCCCTCTATCTGAAGGAAACTGAAGAATGAGCGAATACCGCATACGATGCGCGTCCGGGTTGATGCGGCTATGCCAAGATCGTGAAGATCGGCCACAAACGCATGCAAATCGTCAGTCGTCACATCCGCGATAGCTATCTTCTGCTGCGAAAGATATACCCCGAGCTTATGCACATCAGTGCAATAAGCGAGTCGGGAGTTCTCACTCAGTCCTTTCTCAAGTGCAAGAAACGCATGGTAATTATCAATCAGTTTATCCCATGTGGGAATAGCACGTTTCATACGACTCAACCTTAGCAAGCAGATATCAGAACCAAAGATTAAAACGCTGTCGCGGAAGATGGCGAAATCCTACGATAACCGCCATACGGCCGTTGGTAAACGTCATACCATGATCCATTGAAGAATCAACCTGCGAAAATAGTTTGCCCACAAGCGGTGAACGCATCAGATTACGCACCACAACCACTCCCTCACTCTGCAATGCCCATGCTATCACATCGGCACACTCAGTAAATGCATCCGTATCATCCAACGCATTTACCATAATAAACGGAGAGAGCGACATGTCACCACATGCTTTGCGATAAGCCGCCGTTGCGCCTGCCAATGTAGCAAAAGAGATAATGCGCCCACTGTAACGTCTGGTTATCTCATCGTAGACCACGTCATGAGCCTCCCTACCTTTATAGATCATCATCCGGGAACTGTCCGACACGTCAAGAAGAGCGATAGTCGATACACCATACGACGTGCCTACCTGCAACAACTGCGAGGGATGGAAATAACAGGCTATTCTAAACAGCATCTTAGCCGACCGACGCGATATCAGCTTGGGACGTCGCCCTTCTACCTTATTGGCGAGAGATGCTGCCATAGCACGCCTGGTGTCTATGTCGGAATATGCATAATACGCAAGCGGCTCACGCAGCACACGCAGCACAAACATGAAGGCAAAAGGGGAATGTATACCGAAACCCTTGCTGCGCTTGTAGCGCTTCAGCGCCGTAAGGTAGAGTTTAAGCCGCCTGTTCATCTTTACGCACCGCAGGCAGGCCATACACACCGAAAACGAGGGCAGCAACCACCGCAAGATATATTATTATCACGGCTGTAAGGGATATAGTGCCGGTAACACCGACCGATGCCGGACGATAAGTCATCACGATATCATGCGCACCGGCAGGAACACGGATAGCACGCAACAGATAGTTGACACGTGCCAGAGGAACCTCCTTACCGTCGACAGTCACTGTCCATCCCCACGGGAAATACACCTCGGAGAATACAGCGACACCGCCATTGGCACTATTTACCTTATAAGTAAGGCAGTCGGGAGCATAGGAGGTCTCATAGATTGTGTCGCCCTGGACCTTCACCGGAATATCAGTACCCAGTATATCGCGGAACTTCACGTCGCTCACAGCAGTAATCGCAGGATATATCGTATCGATAGCTGCCATTTCCGCATTTGCATCCGCAGCATATACCACCTTATCTACAAGCCATGCATTACCAAGCGCGGCAGGATTCTCCACGACTTCCTTATCGCTCATCACCACATACTTCGCGTTAAGCATATTGAGCACATTCATATCGGCCTCTGTCACCCTTCCGCTCTGGAAATTACCGATATGGCGGTCGATCATATCCTGATAGCGCGTAAGCTTGGCGGCATGGTATCCACCGATGGTCTTATGATGATAGGATGGAGCCGCCTCACCGAAGCGCGGAATATCCATCACACGATAATTCATGGCAGTATCGGCCAGAATCTGACGATCGGCCTGAGTAAGAGGGAACGGATCACCCTGCGCCAACTGGCGCGGCACAAAGCTTGCCGAATCAAGATAGCGCTTGTTGACGGTAAAGAGATCGGCAGTAACAATCACCACCAACAATGCCGCAAGCACCTTCACATTGATCTTACGTGTAGCATAAAGCCATATGCAGGCAGCTCCGATAAGTATGATCATGAGACTACGCATACTATCAGAGGTGATCATCGACATACGCACATGCTGCGCAGCGGCGAAAAGCTGGGCATACGGTTCCTGTGTAAGGTAACTTCCATAAGCCTGAGCTTCCTGCTCGCTGAGGAAACTACCATATATATCAGGCATCACCATTCCTACCAGACAGAAGAGCGCGCATATACCGAATGTTATGAAAAACGGCTTGCGTAGTGAGCTGTTCCACTCATCGCGACGCACAATCAACTCCTTCACGGCAAGAATGGCCAACAAGGGGATGGTGAACTCCGCTACGACAAGAATGCTCGCCACCGTGCGGAACTTATTGTACATCGGAAAATAATCAATCATAATATCGGTGAGCCACATCATGTTGTGACCCCACGACAATGCTATCGATATGATCGTGACAACAAGCAGCATCCACTTGATAGGTCCGCGGACAATGACACAACCCAACAGGAACAGCGCCACAAGGAGAGCTCCGACATATACAGGGCCATTGGTCATAGGCTGATCACCGAAATATTGCGGCAACTGGCCCAGATAAGGAGCGATCTCTCCTGAAATCTTACCGGACGACACCAATTTCTCTGTAGCAGGAAGATCTCCAAGCGAGAGGAACTTATTGCTGCCTGCCTCGGGCTTGATCGTTGCGCCCCCCTTCACATTCGGGATCAACAGAGTGAACGTCTCGCTCTTGCCGTAACTCCATGCCGTGATGTAATCTTTATCAAGACCTGCGGATTTGGTCGAAGCGTCAGCGCTTCCAGATGAAAGCTCGCTGTGACGTCCGCGCATAGATTCCTGAGAGTACTTATAAGTATGGTAAAGGTTGGGAGAGCTTGCCATAACCGCCAACAGTGCCGATACAGCAAGCACACATGTGGCCACAATCCAGCGACGCATGTTGTGCTTACGGAAAAGCATCACCCCATAAGCCACGGCAAAGCCAACAACAACAATCATGAAGTAATAGGACATCTGTATGTGATTGCCCGCAATCTGGAACATTGCGAACAGCGCGGCCAGAGCGACACCGGCAAGATATTTACCACGATATGCCAGCACCATTCCGGCAATCGTGGGTGGTATGTAGGCAAGGGTATAGAATTTCCATATATGCCCGGCGCCTATAATTATCACAAAATATGACGACAGGCCATAGGCTATAGCCCCGGGAAGAGCTATATACCATTTCACCTTCATGGCAAGAAGCAGGATAAAAAATCCCGCCATCATTATAAACAGCAGATTGACCGGCGACGGAAGCCACAATCCATAGGCTGTGCGCGCGGCATTTATCCATTTGCCTGCTGCATAGTCAGGTGAGATCTGAAAAGTAGGCATGCCGGAAAAGAGGGCATTAGTCCAACGTGAGGTCGTGCCGGTCTCCGCACGATATGTCTCCACCTCATGACTGATAGCCAAGCCCTGAAGGGTGTCGTGCTGTCGCAACTCCCCACCTTCTACGGCATCGGGCCAAAAGAAGGCAAACGAGATAGCCACCAAAACTAAAACAGAGACAACAAAGCCTATAAAGCTACGGGATGTGACATACCCGCGCAACCGTTGCACGGCAGAAAGTGACTGTTGGTTCATAATATGGAAATGCCGGTCAATTGATAGATTCTATAATGGATGACAGCGCGGTATACACACGCTGTGTAGCGCCAAGATGCTCGCGGATATAATGGCCGGCAGCACGTCCGGCCTCGGCAAGACGTGCGGAATCACTGACCAAAGGATCGATAGCGGCGGTAAAACCGGTCTTGTCGCTGAATGAGAATGCGCCTCCGCATTCAATCATATCGGAAGCTTCCTTAAATTTATGATAATTAGGACCGAATAGCACAGGCATATCGTATACCGCCGCCTCATTGATATTATGTATGCCAGCACCGAAGCCACCACCGATATAGGCTATATCGCCATATCTGTAGGCTCCTGACAGTTTGCCGTAGCAATCCACAATCAGACAGTCGGCATTGGCAGCCTCCTCAACAGTGCATTTCGAAAGACACACCACCGGGCGGTTGATTTTAGATACAATCGATTCTATACGGTCGGTCTTCACCTCATGCGGGGCTATGATAAGTTTCAACTCCGGATGGGCATTGAAATACGGAAGAAGATACTCCTCGTCCGGGGGCCATGTGCTGCCTGCTACAATTGTCAGATCAGAGTTCTCTGTCATAGCTTCGGCCTGAGGCACGTCAGAGCGTTCGCGCATAATATCTGTCACACGATCAAAACGTGTATCTCCGGCCACCGATACATTGTACACACCAATATCCGATAATAGACGCATAGAGTTGTCATCCTGCACAAATATATGAGTGTAGCACCTGAGCATCGAACGGAACATGCCACCCCATGGCTTGAAAAAAATCTGCGATGGGCGGAATATTGAGGAAATAATGTATGTGGGGATAGCGCGGCGACGCAGTTCCTGAAGATAGTTGCCCCAAAATTCATACTTTATGAATAGCGCCATCCGCGGCTTTACCGTGTCGAGAAATTCCTTGACACGGGCCGGAGTATCAAGCGGAAGATAGCTCACAGCATCCACCATGGGGAAGTTGCACCGCACTTCATATCCCGACGGAGAGAAGAATGTAAGCAAAATCTTGGCTTCAGGATGCTTACGGCGCACCATCTCTATAAGAGGACGCCCCTGTTCAAACTCGCCGAGCGAGGCGGCATGAATCCATATATAGCCATGAGTATGATCAATGACGCGACTTAAATACGGAATCGCATCGCGCTGCCCTTTAAGCAGGCGGCGCACCTTATCACTCCGGAGCGCGGCGATGCGCATTCCAAAGCCATACAGTCTTATGCCGGCATTATAGAGAAAATTCATTACTCGGGAAGTGAGATGGCCTGACGTCCGCGGTTGATGCGGCTTATAGTTTCCTCCTTACCCATGAGTTCGGTAATATCGAACATATGAGGTCCCTTGCACTCCCCTACTACAGTAAGGCGGAATGCATTCATCACATTGCCAAGGTGATATCCTTTCGATGCGATCCAATCGAGCACAACCTTCTCGGCAGCAGCCGAAGAGAAGTCGTCAATACCACGGATTACATCGACAAGTTCTTCCATAATACGCGGAATATCAGCATTCCAGCGTTTCTTTACATCCTTGGCAGCGTATTCCTCCGGAGCGACAAAGAAGAAACGGGCCTGATCCCAAAGGTCACGCACAAAGTAGATACGGCTCTTGACCATACCAACTGCACGTGCGATATACTCATCGGTAAAATCTTCAGGATTCACCCCATGCGCACGAAGCACCGGCTTGAACAGCTCGGCCAGCTCCTCATCGCTTTTCTTAAGCAGATATTCATGGTTGAACCATTTCCCTTTCTCGAAGTCAAAGCGTGCTCCTGAACGAGAGCAATGCGCAAAGTCAAAACGGTTTATGAGCTCATCCATGTTCATGATCTCAGAGTCGTCGCCAGGATTCCATCCAAGCAGTGCAAGGAAGTTGATCACAGCCTCAGGCAGATAGCCCGATTCGCGATACCCGGAAGATATCTCGCCACCCTCCGGATGCCATTCCAAGGGGAACACCGGGAAGCCAAGGCGATCTCCGTCGCGCTTGCTGAGCTTGCCTTTACCATCAGGCTTCAGCAGCAGAGGCAGATGTACGAATGCAGGAGCGGTGTCAGCCCATCCGAATGCCTCGTAAAGAAGCACATGGAGCGGAGCCGAAGGGAGCCATTCCTCACCGCGTATCACATGTGTTACCTCCATAAGGTGGTCATCAACAATATTTGCGAGATGATATGTGGGCAGATCATCGGCACTCTTATAAAGCACTTTATCATCGAGTACCGAAGAGTTGATCTTCACCTCTCCGCGCAGGAGATCGTTGACAACGACATCACGTCCCGGCTCTACCTTAAAGCGCACCACATAAGGATGTCCCTCCGATATCAGACGGTCCACCTCGCCCCCTTTCATAGTGAGCGAATTACGCATTGAGCCGCGGGTAGTGGCATCGTACTGGAAGTTGGGCACCTCCTTGCGCTTTGCCTCAAGCTCTTCTGGAGTATCAAACGCAATGTAAGCTTTGCCACGATCCATGAGCTTACCTACATGCTCACGATATATGTCGCGCCGCTCACTCTGCTTGTAAGGCCCATAATTGCCTCCCTCACGCACACCTTCGTCGAACTTTATACCAAGCCATTGGAATGCCTCGTTGATATAATCCTCGGCGCCTGGCACAAAACGGTTGGAGTCAGTGTCTTCAATGCGAAGAATCAGATCGCCGCCATGTTTGCGTGCGAAAAGGTAGTTATAAAGAGCGGTACGCACACCGCCAATATGCAGTGGCCCAGTCGGAGAGGGCGCAAATCTTACTCGTACTTTACGATCCATAAGGGTATAGATATGTAATTTGCCGCAAATTTAATGATTTTTTTGGGAATGTTTATCCGAGATGGTTAACTTTGCAAAATCGAACCGATTAAATTTATCACATGAACCTCAAACGATTATTAGGAGGCCTGATATTGGCTGAAATATCCTTGTTGGGAATGGCACAAAACGAGCCATACAAAAATCCGGAGCTATCGCCAGATGAGCGTGCACGCGATCTGCTGAGCCGTATGACTCTCGAAGAAAAGATAAGTCAGATGAAAAACGGCGCCGCACCGGTGGAAAGGCTCGGCATACCTCAATACGACTGGTGGAACGAAGCTCTGCATGGAGTAGGCCGCGCCGGACTGGCCACCGTATTTCCTCAGGCCATAGGCATGGCAGCCACATTTGACGACGAGGCTGTATATCGCACATTCGACATGGTGTCGGACGAAGCCCGTGCCAAGTACAACGATTTCCAGAAACGCGGTGAACGCACCGGCTACAAGGGCCTCACATTCTGGACCCCGAACGTAAATATCTTCCGCGACCCACGCTGGGGGCGAGGACAAGAAACATATGGTGAGGATCCCTACCTGACCTCTACTATGGGACTCGCCGTGGTAAAAGGCCTACAGGGCGACGGAACTTCGAAATATGACAAAGCTCATGCATGTGCCAAGCACTATGCCGTGCATAGCGGCCCGGAATGGAACCGACATAGCTTCGACGCTAAAAATGTATCGTCACGCGACCTGCATGAGACATATCTGCCGGCTTTCAAGGCTCTTGTAAAAGAGGGCAAAGTTAAAGAAGTGATGTGTGCCTACAACCGCTACGAAGGTGAGCCATGCTGCTCAAGCAAGGAACTGCTCATAAACATCCTGCGCGATGAATGGGGATATGAAGATATAATCGTATCGGATTGCGGAGCCATATCCGACTTTTTCCGTCCCGGCACCCACGGTACCCACAAAACAGCCGCCGACGCCTCGGCCGATGCCGTACTTTCAGGCACCGACCTCAATTGCGGCGGATCATATGGTTCGCTTGGCGAAGCCGTTGAAAAAGGTTTCATCACAGAGGAAGATATCGACGAGTCAGTGTTCCGTCTGCTGCGTGCACGCTTCCAACTCGGAATAATGGACGATCCGTCGCTCGTATCGTGGAACGCTATCCCCTACTCTGTGGTCAACTCTCCCGAACATCAGGCTCAGGCTCTCGACATGGCCCGCAAGAGCATGACACTCCTTACGAACGACGGCACACTACCGCTGAGCAAATCACTGAAGAAAATAGCCGTGCTCGGACCCAATGCTGCCGACTCAATTATGATGTGGGGAAATTACTGTGGCACACCCGCCCATACTGTAACAGTGCTTGAGGGACTACGTGCCAAGCTCCCTGATACTGAGATCGTATATGAAAAAGGGTGCGATTATGTCGACAACATGGCTATGGCGAGTTTTTTCGACCAATGCAGTTACGGTGGCAAGAAAGGATTTAAAGCCACATATTGGAACAATAAGGATATGAACGGCCAGCCCGACGCCATAACTCAGTGCAGCGAACCGCTCAATTTCATAACAACAGGCAGCACCACCTTCCAGTCAGGTATAAATCTCGAAAATTTCTCTGCCCGCTATGAAACGGTATTCACACCCAAGAAATCTGGAGATGTCACAATCTATCTTGCCGGCGACGACGGTATACGCCTCAACGTGGATGGTAAAACAGTAGTGGATGACTGGGGCAACGGTCCGGCACGCGAACATCAGTACACCATGAAAGTAGAGGCCGGGAAAACATACCCCATCGTACTCGACTATTGGCAAGGTGGCGGTGTGGCCGAACTGCGTTTCGACCTCGGCTACCGATATGAGATAAACTACGCCGACGTAGCCTCCAGAGTGGCCGATGCCGACGCCATAATTTTTGCAGGGGGGCTATCGCCAAACCTGGAGGGAGAAGAGATGGGTGTAAATCTGCCAGGTTTCAAGAAGGGTGACCGCACCAACATCGACCTGCCAAAGGTGCAGAAAGAGATGCTCGCGGCACTCAAGGCCACAGGCAAACCGGTAGTGTTCGTCGTATGCACCGGCAGCGCACTGGCTCTCCCCGACGAGATGGCCAACAGCAACGCGATGCTCCTCGGATGGTATCCGGGACAAGCCGGCGGCACGGCCATTGCCGATGTGCTCTTCGGCGACTACAATCCCGCCGGACGACTCCCAATCACATTCTACGCATCGGATGCCGATCTCCCCGACTTCGAGGATTACAACATGACCGACCGCACATACCGGTATTTCAAAGGGACACCGCTATTCCCGTTCGGTCATGGCTTAAGCTACACCTCATTCGACTACGGCAAATGCAAACTTAGCGCCTCCAAGATAAAAGCCGGAAATGATGTGACAATAAGCATACCGCTGAAAAACTCAGGCGCGCGCGATGGCGAGGAGGTAGTGCAGGTATATGTACGCCGACTTGACGATACGGACGGTCCGGCACGTTCTCTCCGCGCTTACAAGCGCGTTCCACTAAAGGCCGGCGAAAGCGATATGGTAAAGATCACACTCGGCGCAGAGGCATTTGAATCGTTCGATACCGTGTCACAACGCATGAAAACAATGCCAGGAAAATATGAGATATTCTACGGACCATCGTCGGATACCTCACGTCTCAGCTCATCACAAATCACTCTTAAATGATCCTTTTGCCGATGTGCACCCCACCGGTATGGCATGAACATCCTCACCATACATGCCCGTCACCAATTATTTAAAGATAGCGAATAGGGGTATCAACGCACATGTTGATACCCCTATTCTTTCGGATGCAAACTTTATCGGATAACAATCTTTCTTGATGTCGAGCCTTTGTGCATTATGTATATGCCGACAGAGGGATTGTCGACTTTCACCCCCTGAAGGGTATAATATTCGGCTGGTATGTCAACATCATCGCCGGCCACGCCCTCGATTGCCGATGTACCGGTATAGGCTTTTGGAGTGTAACCCTCATGAAGTGTCTGGTAATTTGTCCATCCCACACGCTCACCGGGCTTCACACCCTTGAACACTATATCCACGTAGCAGATCGGGAAAGCATAAGTGTCTGACGTACGCTTGTATGTGAAAAGATTCCAGCAGTTGGTGGCTTTACCTACATAGGTTATATCCTCCGGCCCATTTCCCTTCGTTGAGGGAAGATTAAAGGTAGCCGTGCGCTGTACCGCCCCAAGTTCGTCAGATGTACCGGTAGCCTTGGATCCATCAAATTTTGTAGTCGTATTGGCCTGTACAAAATTATTTGAGATCGCAACTGTCGAAGGTGCGTCTACTGTAAGGTAGACACCTGTGATATCCTCAGTATGACACGCCTCACTATCATTAAGACGCCCCTTATCATTCGACTCAGTGACAAATCGCACACGGATATCACCACCTGAAGCAGGCACATCAACCAACTCACCATCTTTATAATACTGGTCAGGGATGGTAACATAAGCAAGGCCATTTTCCGCCATCACGGAAGTAAGCACCATACCATCCATATAGCCGGCCTTGAGTGATGCATTCACTTCGTAGGTGCCGTTCGGGCTGGCAAAATCAACGAATTTATTGCTTACTATGCCTGTTGTGGTGCCCTGAGTATACGATGTCAGGTCGTCACTGGCGGTCATCGGACGAAATTCCGGCTGATACAATACCTGCAATGTAAGAGCCTTATTTATACGGTACACTTCCTTCGGAAGAGTGCCACGCAGCTTATTGTCGATAAGTTGCTGTGAGGCATTGATGTCAAATCCATGGTAATCCTGCGCAGATAGGGATAGAGAGGAGAACACGATTGCTGAGATGAGTAAAGTCTTTTTCATGAAATTATAATTTGGCTGATTTCTATAAATAAGCGGCTTTAAGAACGTGTTTGCCGGAGAGTAATATCTTTCCGGCAGACACGAATTTTGCATATTACTCGATGCCAGATGGACGATTGAGCACTTTAGTAAACTTACGGCCATAAAGGTCGTGGAATTCTATAGTTATAGGTGCCGTAGCTGTCGATGCTTGCGCACGGAACATGTGAGCAGTACTTTCTGGCGCCATACCACTGTTGAGAGTACCCCCATAGTCGGCCTTGATGGGGATGAGGTGTTTAAGTATCAGATATGGATCTTCTGCCTTCACTCGCTTCACAGTCAGTTCTGTTCCGTTCTCAAACATTTTTACCGTACATCCAGGCTCATATGCCCAAATATTAGCCATCACTACATTCGCATTTGCAGCATCTCCTGGATAGTATTTGGAGGATAAATCCTTATCGCTGATAGTAACTTGATTAAGATCGTAAGCACGAATCTGAAAATCAACAGGATACTCAAAGCCCTTGTAAAGATGAGATGGTTCTGATCCTGAAAAGTCCCAGATGCCAATTCCCCAAGGCGCACCGTCAAAACATGTAGGAAGATTGGCACGGTATGGAGTGAATCCCGCAGGCCACCATCCACCATTGGCTCCGGCATAGTTATATTCACGGATATTCCCTTCTGGCGTATGCTGGAAATGGCTTTTATGGGCATGCCCGGAAAGCACTTTCACATCAGTGAAGTCAGCAAGCATCTCACCTAATTGCGGACCACCATCATCAAAACGGTACACCTTGCTCACGGTCTGACCTTCCGCTACAGGATAAGTCAGAAAAATACCATGCATCAATATGAATAGAGGTGCCGACTTATCCTGTATTGTCTCCAGATCTTTTTCTATCCAGCTCAACTGATCGGCAGTTAGAGCGGTGGTATAGGAACGACTACCAGACTTCCCGGGCTCTGCTCCCGGATTAGTATAGACAATGTTGTCTGTTACAATAAAATGAGCCCCACCACGATTAAATGAGTAATACGATGGCCCATTTATTGCATGCCATGTTGACGCACTCGCAAGATCGCCTGATATATATGGGTCATTATCATGATTTCCAATAGTATGATATACCGGTGCATTTACAGTGAAGTCTGAATTAAACTTATCAAGAGTATAGCCGTAGTTATGCACCACAAACCAATCGCATATAAGATCTCCAAGAGTCACAACAATAGGATTTGTGCCTTTATTGCGCAAAGAGTCAATAGCCCGGTTGATCTCAGGGACATACATCGTATGCATCAACTCGACATCTCCGCAACGATTTGATATCTGAGGATCTGCAATAGCAATTATGGACAATGGTTTTGAATCAATGGCACGCAAGGTAAAATCAACGCTTGTCCCGGCACGCTTATCAACCTGTTGCCAGAACTTAGGACGGCTGTCGAGGAATGTAGCCGGCTCATAACCATTTGGGGTTGATACAAATACATATCCCAATGGAACTGATGATTCCAAGGCATACTTCCCTTCCGCATCAGTCTTAGTAAGATTGTATCCGTCGGACACCACGACATCTGCAATCGGAGTTCCAGCTTCGGTTTTTACCTGCCCCATCACCATTATTTCTTCAGGAGCCGGTTGCTTGATAAGAGGTGCGCCGAAGTATTCTTTGTCATCCGAGCAGGAGGTTGCTGTGGTTATTGCAGTTATGGCCATTGCAGCCATATAGATATATGTTCTTTTCATCATGGTATTATCCTTTACAGTGTATCTGAATATTTAGGAAAAGTTCGCCACCTTCGATTTCGACAGCCAGACGCAGCCAGTTGCCGAAATTAGGTTGCACCTTGATCGGATGCAGCCCTTTGCCGGAGAATGTCACCGGCCCGCTCCCATCGGAAGCCCATACCACACCATCGTGAGATATCTCCACACGGGCGGTAAGGGTAGGACCGTCACCTTTCTCATGTTCGATCATTACGAAAAATATTGCCTCATCGGCCCATCCGGCTTCATAGGGATGGGTATATAAGGTCCCGGTAAACCATTTCTTGATCTCCAGGTGAGATGCATTGAATTGTTTCATGTATCTTGGTACTGAATGATTAAAGTTATTCCTGTGACACTACTACCGAATCGATATAGAAGAAAACACGGCGGTCTTCATCTGTCTCCACCCAGAAGAGAGGATTGATGAGATTGTCGATACGATGATAACCGGGCACATTGGTCACATGTGTGCCGCGCAGATCCCAAATGCGATCCTGACATTGAAATTCCACATACTCACGGTTGAGTGTGTCGATCTTAAGGCGCATATACTGCCAGTTGAGCTTACAGTCAGTCTCATTGTATATCAGCTGCTGATGCGAATCCGGTATTATCTGGAATGCCTCGTGGCGTCCGTCGGGATAACGGCGACCGAACCACCATGGATCTATACCACGCTTGCACCAGTCGCCTTCCAGACCGAAGGCCCACTCCTTGTCGGTGACATCAGCGGAGTTCTCGATCTCCCATCGTTGCACGAGGTTGCCATTGAAACAGTTGAGATGGCGCACCCCGACCTGATAGCGCTCACCGCGCTCCTGAATATCAAATCCCATGCCGAATGCCCGTATACTGCGCTCATGCAGTCCAGGCTGCGGATGGTCGTCCGAATCAAGCGTATCCTGCTCAGCTGTGTAGGAGAACCAGCATTCAATCTGCAGGAAACGACTTCCGGGTGTATAGAACGACAGGCGCTTGATGGCATGTCCCATCGAACCCGGAGCTGGAATATCCTCATAGCGAGAGTGGACCGGACGCGTAGACAACTTGAGACTGAAGGTGCCAGACATGGCACCATGGGTGCCGGGATAGCGGTACGTGGCGGAGCTGAGCATCACCGGAGGCCACTGATCCTTATTGACCAAAGTCTTGGGCACATCGAAGTCGGGATATTCGGTAAAATTAGGAAGCAGTGTCATCCAGCCATTGAATCCGGTGTTGAACACATCGTAGGCCAATATGCGTTTCAGCGGCTGAAAGCGGCTGCGGAGTATTATTTCGTCTACACTCATTGTTGTGTGGTAATGAAAAGTTTTTGGATTGAAAATAACGTCAGCATCATTAATCTTCGGGGTGATCACCATCCGGGATTGTTCTGTATCTTACCGTTTGATATATCCACCTCATCAAATGGGAGCGGCAACAAAGGCAAACGCTCGTCATATACGCGCACACCATAACGAGCGATATCGCCGGCATCAAACATTGGCTTGAAATCAGCAAATCCTTCTTCATCGATTTCAGGTACCATGGGCCAATAATATTTACCCTGTGCTGCCATCGTTTTAAGGCCAGTAGCATTCAAATGACCATAATAATCATGGCTCAAAGCTTTTTTCATCCAACCCCAACGGAGCAGATCGAAGAAACGGCGGCCTTCCCAAGCGAATTCCACACGCCGTTCACGCCGTATGGCGAGACGCATGGTGTTCTGATCTCCCATCTTTAGAGCCGGATAGGCATTGACATTATCACGCGATGTCTTATAAGCTCGCGCACGCACATCGTTAATAGCATTCAGCATATTATCGTCCAGTTCTCCTAATTCCACCTTAGCCTCAGCATACATTAGCAATACATCAGCATAGCGCATAATAAGAGTAGGATTATCATTCAACTTATCGCCATTGCGCCATGACTCCTGGGCACCTTTACGCAAGCAGGTGCTACAGTATGCCGCATATTGGTCATTGGGTTTACAGTCTTTGTTCTTAGTCGATTTCCCATCGAGCATTACATTGGCTACATTCGGATCCGGATTGAACTCACATCCGTATACTACAGTGCCAGGAGCGACAAATGTCTCACAACAGCGAGGATCGCGGTTGAGATATGGATTATGGCAAGCAAACAGCGGCGACTCGTCGATAGGCTTTCCATCGATGCATTCATATGCGGCAAGCAGATCCCATGACGGCTGGGCTGCAGCCGTTCCACCGGCTGTACGCAGCATGAATGAACCGGCAGCGCTCGACTGACCAAGATCGGCAGAATTAGCTATAGCAAAAATAAACTCTCCGTTGTCCATACTTTTGTCACGGAATAATTCACCATAATCCGGAGCCAGACTATAGACATGCATATCTATACATTCTTTTGCCGCGTCACGTGCAATCTCCCAGTCCTCCATAGTCAGAGCTATACGGGCTTTGAGAGCGAGAGCCGCACCTTTGTTCACACGCCATATACCTGACACTACATTGCTTTCGGGAAGATTCTCACTTGCATAGTCGTAGTCGGCATACACAGCCTTCTTTATATCATTTTTAGGAGTGCGTCCCATCTGGCGTGCCTCGTCAATGGTAATTGCACCGGTATAGTAGGGGACATCGCCCCACAGAGTGATCAGACGCGCATAGAAATATGCACGGAAGAAGTGTGCCTCCGCACGCAGACGTATAGCTTCATCGGAATTGATCCCAAGCCGGTCAACACTTTCAATCACACGATTGCAACGGCTGATAGCCTTGTAGGTATAACTCCAACTCGTACTGATCCAACTTGTCGTGCTGGCAAGTGTTCCCGCTGGAATATCGTACATAGTGGTACGTTGAGCGAAGTCATCAGTACGTCGGTCGGTAAACCAGTTGGTCTCAATACTATAGGG